>DASWKU010000316.1:0-3746 GCA_036396455.1 Flavobacteriaceae bacterium | reverse complement strand
TTTATCAATCTTGAAAACTTCGGTCAACAGTTCCCAAGCCCAAGCGATCGCCTCTTTTTTGAAATACCCGACTTCTGGGCGGGCAGGATCACCAAAACTCCAATTCCCCAACATTTCGAATAAGGTATGGTGGTAGGTATCATAGCCAACTTCTTCCAAATCGTTATGTTTACCAGACACCCTCAAACATTTTTGGGTGTCGGCTATACGATTGTTTTTAGGTTGTGCATTCCCCAGAAAATATTCCTTAAAAGGTGCCATCCCAGAATTTACGAACATCAGGGTAGGATCATCTTTCAACACCATTGGAGCCGATGGGACAATACTATGCTTCTTTTCTTCAAAAAAACTTAAAAATTTTGATCGGATATCTTGAGACTTCATTTACTTTTAACGCTAATCTTGTTTCTGTTAAATTACTATTAATGCGAAACAATTTTTATATTTACCCTCCAATTTAAATTTTTTATATGGAGAGCACGAACCTTCAATGACATTATTATCAAAAAAAATGTAATACTATATTTGTAGGTTTGTTCGTTTGCATATTGACTTTGGGCATCATCTTGCCCATTAATTATGCAAAAATAGTATAAATTGCGACATGAGTAAGGTAAAATATTATTACGATTCCGACACGCTTTCTTACCGAAAAATAGAACGTAAAAAGGCTACTACCATTAAATTCGCCTTTGTATTTATTTTGGCCTCTGCCCTTTTTGGTTTTTTATTTGTATTTATAGCGAGCCAGTTTGTAAAATCACCCAAGGAAAAAGCTTTGGCAAGGGAGCTACAAAATATGAAACTTCAATATAAATTGTTGAACAAGAGAGTTGATGAGGCCTTTGCCGCTTTGGAAAATGTTGAAGAACGCGACAATACAATATACAGATTATATTTTGAAGCCAATCCAATACCCATCGAACAAAGAAGGGCTGGGTTTGGCGGTATCAATCGCTACAAAAAGTTTGAAGGCTATGACAATTCTGAACTGATAGCCGAAAACAACAAGCAATTGGACATTCTACAAAAAGCCATTGTGGTACAATCCAGATCCTTGGATGAAGTAGCGGTTTTGGCTGCAAACAAAGAAAAGTTCTTGTCCACTATACCGGCCATTCAACCTGTAAACAACGAAGATCTGACCCGCATGGCTTCGGGTTTTGGTTATCGTACCGATCCATTTACCAAAGTCAGGAAATTTCATTACGGTATGGATTTTACGGCTCCAAGAGGAACACCTGTTTATGCCACCGGAGATGGTGTGGTTACAAGAGCTGATAATAAGGCTGTGGGTTATGGCAATCACATAACCATCGATCATGGCTATGGCTATGTCTCTTTATATGCCCATTTGTACAAATATAATGTAAGGCCCAATCAAAAAGTAAAGCGTGGGGACCTCATCGGTTTTGTGGGTAGTACAGGACGTTCTGAAGCACCCCATTTGCATTATGAAATCTTTAAGGACGATGAACGCATCAACCCCATTAATTTCTATTATGGTAATTTATCGGCTGAAGAGTACAGCAAGCTTTTAGAAAAAGCTCAACTTGAAAACCAATCATTAGACTAAAACTATGCATATAGAGCTTCCTGAAAAACGTTATTATGGCATAGGTGAAGTGGCACGGGCATTTGACGTCAACACATCATTAATTCGTTTTTGGGAAAAGGAATTCGATATTCTTCAACCTAAAAAAAATGCCAAGGGCAACCGCAAGTTTACCCCCGAAGACATCAAAAATCTAAAGTTCATTTATCATCTCGTCAAAGAACGTGGCTTTACGCTTGAAGGTGCCAAAATTCACCTAAGGGAAGAACGGAAAAAATCGCTCGACACCTTTGAAATCATCAGTAAATTAGAGGATGTTAAAGCACACCTCATAAAAATAAAAGAGCAACTGTAACATCTGCATCTGTTTTATTACTAATAGGCTAAAAGTAAAAAATCATAATCACAAACTTAAAACTCAACTATCATGAAAAAATGGTTAATTCCTGTAATTGTTATTGCTGTTGTCGTTTTCGGAATCTATAATTGGGCTGTAGGATTTAATAATACGGCGGTCAAGCTCAATGAAAATGTTAGTGAAGCTTGGGGCAATGTGCAAACGTCCTATCAACGTAGAAATGACCTCATTGGTAATTTGGTAAAAACCGTACAAGGTGCTGCTGATTTTGAAAGAAGTACTTTGACATCCGTTATTGAAGCCCGCGCCAAAGCGTCTTCCATATCTATTGATCCATCAAATGTAACCCCCGAACAATTGGCACAATTTAATGAAGTACAAGGTGGTTTAAGCAGTGCGCTTTCAAGATTGTTGGTTACGGTTGAACGTTATCCCGATTTAAAGGCCAACCAAAACTTTTTGAAATTGCAGGATGAACTTACCAGTACAGAAAACACGATACAGACGGCAAGAACCCGTTATAACGAGGCTATCAACCCATTTAATAATCACGTGAAAAAGTTCCCAAATTCGGTTTTGGCTGGAATGTTTAATTTTGAAGGCAAACCTTATTTTGATGCTGAAGTTGGTGCCGAAGAACCTGTTGATGTCGACTTCGATTTCAATTAATAAATCATGTCAAAAAGCGAATATTTTCTAAATACTGAAGAGGAACAAGAGGTCATCAATGCTATACAAATAGCTGAGAAAAACACTTCAGGAGAAATTCGTGTCCATATTGAACAAGGATCTGAAACCAATGCTTTTGAGCGTGCAAAGGAAGTTTTCCATCTTCTAAAAATGGACAATACCAAACTACAAAATGGTGTATTGATTTATGTAGCCATTAACAATAAATCCTTCGCCATTTGTGGAGACAAAGGCATCAATGATGTGGTCTCTCCAGATTTTTGGACCAGTACCAAAAATATCATACAATCGCATTTTAAACAAGGGCAATTTAAACAGGGGCTCATTGAAGGTATTCTTAAAACGGGTGAGCAACTGCAAAAATACTTTCCGTGGCAGAAAGATGATACCAACGAGCTTTCAGACAATATTTCGACAAGCTAATGCGTAAAATAAAACACATATTGTTCTTAATTGTACTGTTCATAAGCTTAAGCATCCCGCAAAGTGCATTGGCCCAATTTGATATTCCACCTGTACCAAAGGAGCAGACCAGCGTTTATGATTATATAGATTTATTGTCAGGAGGCCAAAAGAATGATCTCGAACAAAAACTCATTAAATATTCCGATACCACCTCAACACAAATTGTAGTGGCCATAATTGGCACCACCAAAGGTGAAAACATTGGTCTATTGGCTCCAAAATGGGCACATCAGTGGGGCATTGGGCAGGCCAAGGAAGATAATGGTGTCTTTATTTTGTTGGCAAGGGATGACCGACAAATATGGATTTCTCCCGGTTATGGCGTTGAAGACAAACTGACTGCAGGCATAGTAGGAGAACTGATAAGAAACATCATTATCCCAGAATTTAAAAATGGAGATTATTATGCGGGATTGGATAAAGGGTCCGATGCCATTTTCGAAATTTTAAATGGAACCTATCAGGGAACACGAAAATCTTCAAAATCAAAAGAATTTCCACCAAAATTTATTTTTATATTAATTGTCATCTTCATTTTTATCATCATATCCATTATCAAAAATCGTCGTGGTGGCGGAAGAAGTGGTGGCCGAGGCCGTGGTTTTAGCCTTTTGGATGCCATTATTTTAAGCAGTTTGGGGCGTAGTGGTGGAGGTGGTCATTCCAGAGGAGGTTTTG
>DASWKU010000315.1:0-4559 GCA_036396455.1 Flavobacteriaceae bacterium | reverse complement strand
CATATTGATCACGCCATCAGGAAGTCCAGCTTCCTTAAACAACTCCATTATAATTTGAGCCGAATAGACTTGAGTTCTGGCAGGTTTCCAAATCACAACATTGCCCATCATTGCCGGAGCTGAAGGTAAATTCACAGCGATTGAGGTAAAATTAAAAGGAGTTATGGCATACACAAAACCTTCCAGAGCACGGTATTCCATTCGGTTCCATATACCTGGGGAAGAGATAGGTTGATTGGCATAAATCTCTGTCATAAACTCCACATTGAACCTAAAGAAATCTATCAGTTCACAAGCGGCATCAATTTCAGCCTGAAACACATTTTTGGATTGTCCGATCATCGTGGCTGCATTCATTCTGGCTCTATAAGGTCCTGCCAATAATTCAGCTGCCTTTAAAAAAATGGCGGCTCTGTCCTGCCATGGTGTGGCAGCCCATTTTTTTCTGGCATTTATAGCTACAGATACAGCCTCTTCAATATGTTTTTTTTCTGCAGTATGAAAATATCCAACGATGTGTTTATGGTCATGAGGCGGATGAATGGAAACCGTTTTTCCTGTTCTTATTTCGTTACCTCCAATATAAAATGGAATGTCAACTTTCTCGTTGTACATTTTTTTGTAGGTTGCGAGCAATTCGTTACGTTCAGGGCTATTTGGTGCATACGATTTTACAGGCTCGTTAACTGCTTTTGGGACATTATAAAATCCTGTTGCCATGATTTATTTTTGTTTTGAGAGTTATATAAAATGAAGTGCAAAGGTACAATTATTTAACAAATTTTAGATTGAAAGGGTATTAAAAGCAAGTTAAACTATGACTTATTTTTTGTAAGTTGCTTACCTTAAATTTGACCAATAAACCTTTAATTTTAAATGTCCAATACAGGATTCATTCTCACTTTAGCATACCCAGAAACCGTTGTAATGGTTTCGGACGAATGGTTTTTAAAATATCTACATTATTTTGGGATTGGTAAAAAGAATTATGTGAGGGCAGGTCATGCGGCCCTGGTGCTTATTCATAAAGAAACGGGCATTTTGGAGTATTTTGATTTCGGGCGTTATATTTCTCCGCTTTCCACCGGAAGAGTAAGAAGCAAAGAAACAGACCATGAGTTGGATTTTTCTATAAAACCAATTATTGGAGATGGAGGCATTAAAAATTTGGAAGAACTTCTAATATTTCTGTCCACACATCCAAAACTGACCCATGGATATGGGACCATGTATGCCTCGGTTTGTGATGAAGTCGATTTTGAAAACACTAAAAGTTTTATAGCTGAAATGCAGCAACGTCATTTTATACGTTATGCCGCATTTATAAAGGAGGCCACCAATTGTGCCCGCTTTGTGACCGATGCGCTTATTGCTGGAGTTACCAATCCTTCCATTAAAAAGAAACTCATCAAATCAAAATGGTTTACTCCAAGTACACTTGGCAACGTAGTATTTGCCGATACCAAGAATAAGGTTTACAAACTATCTGAAGACGGTGAAATTTCGATTTTTAAATCTTCAGTTAGTACAGAAAACAAACATTTGTTTTTGGACCAATTAAAAGATCACCAGCCTAATTTAGAAGGTAATTTACATCCAAAACCTAATTGTGAAAAGCATGAAAAGGCACAATGGTTGTCAGGAATTGGAGGCGGAGCCTGGTTTGAATTATACGGCCTAAATCACGATTTTGAATATCGGTTCAGACGTGTTTCACCTGATGGCCATATTGATGTGGATGGAATTTATAGAATTTTGAACAAAGGTTTTGATATCCACTCAAACTATTATTTTACTCATTATTCCAATTGCAAATTTTTTCATGTAAGACAATACGACACTGATTATCGTTTTGAATTTTTAAGAAAACATGAACGATCTAGTTAATGGCAAAAGGCGCACTTAATTTAAACGTGGGGATGATGACCTTAAACTTATTGGTAGTGGTAAAGTTGACCATATTGTAATACCCTTGCATGGCCCCAAAAGGTGAAGTCAATAGACATCCAGAATTGTAAGTATGGGATTCGCCAGGTTTTAACACCGGTTTTTTTCCTATGACACCCTCACCTTCAACAATTTCAACATTGTTCAAGGCATCCAGAATTTTCCAGTATCTTGAATTGAGCTGTACGGAATCCTTACTTTGGTTTTCAATCGTTACTTTATAACCAAAAGCATAGTGCACTTTATAATTTTTATAAAATGTGCCCTCAAAAGACGTTTCTACGGAAACCTTTATGCCGCTAGTAACTTGTTGTACCATATTGAGATTCAATTAGTCATGCCAAAAATACTATATTTTTCAATTACTTGAACAGCTTTATCGGTATTTCAACTAATTTTTAACAACTATCCAAAATATCTTAGGCTTTGCCAACCTGTTTTTTATTGTCGACAAAATTTTCAATTTTTTTAAAGAAATTTAGAATATCCTGTTCTTTGAGTGACGTATTAATGGTTACCAATCTCACAAATTCATCATTCCTAAACGTACCGAAACCTACCATCAATTCTGAATTCAAATAAAGTTCTGTACACAAGGTTTTGGCAGAAATGCCTTTGTAATTAAAACAAACGGAAATGGAATTATCATAACTATGGAGCGTATAATCAGGATGTTCCTTAATATAGTTTCTTGCAACATCAGCTAAGTGAAATTGATGATCAACAAGGTCTTCCAAACCTTTGCTCCCCACAGATTTCCAAAGGGTCCAAATTTTAAGGGCATCGTTTCGTCTGCCACATTGAAAAGAAGTTTTCCCCAAATTAAAATCATCATCAGCGGTTTGATATAAATATTCGGCATCATTGGAGAATGATTGGTATAAATGTTTTTTATTTTGGGTCACAATAATGGAACAGGTCAATGGTGTACCCAACATTTTATGGGCATTCACGCTAAAGGAATCGGTCAATTCAATCCCTTTTGTCAAATGTTTATAGCGTTTGCTGAAAATAACGCCACCGCAATAAGCGCCGTCCAAATGCAACCATAAATTATAAGATTTACAGACTTTGCTGATAGGTTCAATAGAATCAAAAGCCCCTAAAACAGTGGTTCCTGCTGTGGCATTCACGAAAAACGGATGAAAGCCTTTGGACAAATCCTGTTTAATCTGAAGCTCTAAATCTTCAGAAAGCATTTCGCCCAGATCATTGGTTTTGATAAATCGTACTTGGTCTCTTCCAATTCCAATTAAGGATGCATTTTTTTGAATGGAATAGTGTGAAACTTCTGAAGTATAGACAATCATTTTTTTGGTAACTCCCTGTGTTCTTGATGAAGGGTCATGATGGTCCCTTGCCATCACCATCGCCATATAATTGCTCATGGAACCACCTGATGCAAAGGTGCCATCACTTTGATTTCCATATCCAATCATGTCACAAATTTTATGCAATACGGCTTTTTCTATACCCACTTGTGGGCCTGCAACTTTATAAGTGTACATACTATTGTTGAGCATAACAGCCAACAGATCACCAAGGGCTGCCTTGCTCAATCGGCCACCAAACAATTGATTAAAAAATGAAGTAGAGGCTGTTTTTGGTGTGTTTTTAACAACCTCCAGTAATATGTTTTTAAAGTCTTCGTCTAACGTTGGGTGTTCATTGAGAGACAGGTCCAAAGTTTGATAGAGTTTATCGGTTTCTATGGGTTTTGCTACTGGATGCTTTTGTTCTTCATCCAAAAGAATGTCGACCAACTCATTAAATAATATTAAATCTTTATGCATAAAACTTTGCTTTCTTGGTTTGCAAATTTATTTCTATTTTTATGAATACCTTTTAAGTTGACTAATTTAAATCATCCTAATTTGAATTCCATTAACACTGTTCAAGAATTAATACAGCAATTGTCCGATTGTTCCAAAGATAATTACAATACTGTATTGCAAAACTTATGTATTGAAAGGTGGTTATTCTCAAAATATGAACATTGGTCTAAAGAAAAGTATCTAAGAAATGGCATTTATAAAGATGAGCGTTTTGAAATTATTTTATTGTGTTGGGAAAAAGGACAAGAAACCACAGTGCATTGTCATGGTGGTGAAGAATGCTGGGTGTACTTGTTGGAAGGTGAAATTGAAGAAGTGTTTTATGTCAAGGACGGGAACGGCAATCCAATAAAGGTGGCTTCAAAAAAGCTTCAAGTCTCTAAATCGTCCTATATTAATGACACCATTGGGCTTCATAGTATGAGAAACAGTTTTGATGGCCGAAGTTTGAGCTTGCACATTTATGCCAAACCCATTTTGGAATGCAGTTTTTATGATGAAGACGACCATAAGTTTAAAATGAAAACAATGGTCTATGATACCTTTTATGATGAATACTGCGGCGTTCCAAAAGCCTAATTTGATATATTTACCGAAGATGCCTCTCCTAGACCAATCAACCGATCATATCTGGCTCCTAAATCTCGATAATAGACCAGGACTTTATAATTGTTTTCGGTTTGATAAAAGTTTCCACTTATGGCACCTTCATCTAAATTTCCGTTGGCATCGACGACTACATATTTATAATTATAAAACCCCTGTTTGAGCTTAAAC
>DASWKU010000314.1:0-2712 GCA_036396455.1 Flavobacteriaceae bacterium | reverse complement strand
ATTCTACGTGCCTCAGCATCTATTGATTCTGTCAATCCTTGCACAATTTTTATGCTGCTTGGTGTCACTTTTCCATTCGTTCCTATTTCAAATTGAACTAATACTTTTCCCTGAATACTGTTTTTCTTGGCGTCCTTTGGGTATGTCATTTCTTTATAAACGTAAGAGTAGAACTTTCTCATTCCTCCTGGAAACTCTGGCGGAGATTCCTGATATATTTCATTGTTTTTTTTGGTGTTTTCCGCTTCCTGAGCGAAAGAAAAGAAAGGAATGAAAACAAGGCTAAGAATGATAACATGCTTCATTTTGATTGAATTTTATATAGATTGAAATTTTTTTTATCTCGGTTCCTGAGTAATTCCCCACAACGGTTTCGGGCTTTGCGTTCGGGCGGGTTTCGGAGCACAAAACTGTCAACCAACACTGAACTTGAATAGAAGCATAAAGCTCCAAGTTTGCATGTCACCCCGCCTGACGCAAAACCCGTGTTGTGCTTTCGTTACTTTCTTGTGTTATAGTCAATTAACACTTATTTTTAACAGTCGAACGGTTAATTAATATTTTGATTTATCTGTTTTATAAGTAATTCCGTTTGTTCCTTGAGTGGCAGATAGAAAGCTTTATTTAGATGTATAGATGCTACTATAAATAGATAAAGATTGCTTTCAAATTCTTGATTTTTAAGGAAGCCAAAGTCATTGTTCGGAAATCTACTTGGTGTAGCATCAAGAAGGGCATCATCAATAATATCCAAGTGCCTTCTAAAATTTCCATATTTAATAAAGAACCCTAGGCTATTATCTCTTAACACTACAACGTAACTTTCTTGATTATGAACTAATTCCAATTGTGATTTCCATTCTGAAATAGATTTTCTTAAGTTTGGATCCGAAATAAGCGACAATTTACCAGAGTTATCAATTTCATTCATGGTTCCTAGATTGGGTACAAATCTAGCCTCATATTTAAATGCTCCTATCATAAGCAGGGATAGACTCTTTTCAGGTATACTCGACAACAATGGGCCGGTGAATTCACCGATTTTTATAGACGTTTCGTAAATTCTTTCGTTCGCTTTAATCGTGCTATCCAATAGTATAAGGTTGGCTTGAAATTCTTCGAGAAGAGAAGTCAACAGTTGTTGCTCGATTACTTTATTTTTCTTTACGTCATTCCAATCATTAATCTGAAGGGCAATCAAAATTCCAATGACAACAAGAAAAATTTCACCAATGGCATAAGTCAGATATTTTCCGAATTTGTTTTCGGAGAGTAATTTTTGTCTGATTTTTCTAAAGAATTTTATCATTGTTCAATGGTTGGTCATAATGAAGCACAACGCGCAGTGTCAGAAAGGCAAGGATAACACCTATAAGTCCCAATAGGAATGCAATAATTGCTCCTGCCTTTCCGCTGCCCGACCCAAATACAGCGCCTGTCGTCATAAAGAAATGTAGGCCGCTAAAAACAAATGCACCTAAGCCCAATGCAAATGCAATTTTCGCACCTTTTTTTGCCGAACGTTTTTTAGCTCGTATGGCAATGATAAGGCTTGATAAACCCAAAGCCAGCTCCACCAATCCTATGGCTCGTGCCAGTGTAATGCCTCGCACATAACCGTCTTCGTTAAAAAGTTTTGAATTATTGCCACCTGTTTCTGCAACTTGCGAAAACACTTCATAATTTACTAATAATGTCAATCCTACAATCAGGGCTAATGAAATATACTTCTTCATATCAATGCTATTTTTGATAGCAAAATTATGGTTTTTAGTATGGTTAAATTTGTAAAAATACGACATTCTTAGTAAGACAGATTTGTAGTTCCTCTATCACTGGCTTTTATCGTGTTCGGATTAAAAAAATCTTTGGGGTTAAGTCCTGAAAACTGTTTAAAGTCGTGGCTAAAATGAGATTCGTCATAATACCCGAACTCAAAAGCAATTTCTGCGAAGAGTTTGTCTTGAATTGGCTCATTGAGAAGCGAATTGAACCTTGCAATACGCAAAAATTGTTTGGGACTAAATCCTGATAGCTCCTTAAACCTTCTTTCAAATTGCCGGACGGATAAAAAATTGTTTGAGGCCAGTGTACCAACAGAAACAGTCGAATAGGCATTTGATATTGCTTTAACGGAAGAGCAAATGACTGAAAATTCCGGTTTGATATTTTTCAGCCGTGCTTCTAAAAAATCGGTTATAATTCCTACCCGATGGTCATTTCCTGAAGCCAGCATTATTTTTTCTTCAAGTATTTCACCTTCCTCACCACATAGCGTTTTCAAATCAATGGACTGGTTGGTGAGCTCGCTTGCCGGAATACCAAACAATTGTGTAAGGGCGTACGGATACAAATAAAATCCGAAAATCCCAAAGTCCGTATCTGATGTTACTTTACTTTCTGTTTGTGTTTGCCCGTAAATACCTGAGAATAATTTTTTTTCGTCTTCACAAGCAAGTTGAAACCTGAATTGCCCTTTATAACAGAAAACAATTTCACAGCAATGATGGGCAAATGCGTGATGAATAAACGGTCTGTCCTTAGTGGCACTGAACTCCAAAAACCACAACTGTCTGACAAAGTCAGCAAGCTGTGGCGGGGGCTGTATGATTTTATAGTTCATTTTTTTGTACCATTTTTTTTGAAAACTCTATTTGTATAGTCTTATATCAATGTTAGTGTAGTGTCGTTCGTTGCCTGACCGCTAACGTT
>DASWKU010000313.1:0-11328 GCA_036396455.1 Flavobacteriaceae bacterium | reverse complement strand
TTCCATTTCCTGCTTTAAAACTTTCTCTTATTTGTTTTATTCTATTTGATGGTACATCCAATGGAATATTTTTCCAATTTCCACCTGGAGGAACGGAATGAACTACTAACATATCTAATTCACTTAGGTTTGATGATAAGTGATTAGGGATTTTTATTTCACCTATTAATTTTTTGTCTGGTGTTTCATCAATTGTCATTTTTATATTTTCAAATTTCTTTAACAATTCATTTTTTTCTTTCGTAGTTATTTTTTCAAATGAATTAATAATTAAATTAAATTCTTCCGCTGTTAATTCATAAACAAATTTAGCAACGAATGCTTCTATTTCATACTCTATTTTCGTGTCACCTTTAATTGTATTGTTGACTAACTTTACAAGTTCACCATATTTTGAGAATTGACTTCTATCAGGGATACTAACTTTTCTAATTGCGGATAATGAAATATGACCTGTTGCTAAATGGTTTCTTAGTTGAAATTCAAAGCAAAATGAATTCATAATTCCTAATAATATTTTCAAAGCATTGTTGTCATTATCACTAAAATAGCAAACCCCAAGTGAATTTCCTGCTATTATATTTGCAGGGACAATTGTTGCAATAATTCTCCGTTTTTGATTGCTTCGAGAGACATCTCGCCATACAATTTTTTCAAAGTCTAATGATTTCGGCTTATTTATAAGTTCTTTTGTATATGTTAGATTTGGTTGTTCTTTTATTTGAAAACGGTCAATCATTCTGCCTTTTATGAATTTATATCCATCGACTGTATCAGATAAAAATTCATTAATTCTTGTTTCATCGACTTCACGTCCAGCCCATAAACCATCAACTTGTTGATTCTCTATAGCCCCCCATTGTGCAAAACGTGCTTTTATCTTATTAAGAATATGTATTCCCCTTAACCCTCCATTTAGCGGAATATTATAATCATTATTAGTATCACATATTTGATTAAATTCTAACTTGTCCGAAAAATTAAGAATGAGGTTTTTATCATATTTAAAAATATCAAACGATTTATTTGTTCTATTTGTCTTTACAAATGTCATAGTCGAGGAATCGACATCTGCTTTACCAAATAATTTTGCTTCCGCAGGGTAAAATGATATATTTTTGATTTGAGTCTCTTCAAATATTTTTCTTCTAATACTTTTTGATTGTCCATCTGCAAAAAAAGATGCTGGTAATACAATTAAACAACATCCATTATTCTTCATAATTGCAAGTGAGACATCTAGACCGACACGTGAAAGATTTGTACCCCATCCTGCAAATTTCTTTTCAGGTTGCGAATCAGGATAAATAGAAAGAAGTTTATTGTCATAGTTCTTAAGCGTTTCAATATACTTATCTTTCTCAGTATTTGTAAGATTTTTTAATTCCCTAGAGTCGGGTTTTAATAATTCCCATGGGGGATTTGTTATTACAATATCAAAACTTCTTTCATATTCCTGAGCATATACAAATGAATCAGTTATAACAGTAGAATACGAATAGTTAATGTTTATCTCTTTAAGTCTCTCAAAATTATTTTCTGCTTCTATAAGTCCAATCTCATTTATATCCCATATATGTATATCCCAATTAACATTTGGTAGTTTAAGAGTATTCCATTCTTCAATTAACCAGACAATTAATCTTCCATCTCCTCCAAAGGGGTCAACTATTCTAATCACACCTGTTGAAAGGGCTTTTGTGTTGATGCTTTTTAAAAATTTCTTAATAGCTACACGAGATAGTTTCTCATGTGTGTAGTATCTTCCAGAAAGCTTGACTAATAAATCCTCTGAGATTCCGATACTTGATATTTCTTCGATATGCCTCATTAATAGTGCTAATTATAGTATGCAAAAATAGAAAAAAATTTTGGATATCCCAACCTAAAGTCATACACATTTGCAATTCACACAAGCCAACACACAACCTAAAATTGCAAAAGAGTATGTCTTACCGACCCTGAAGCAAGAAAGCACGGGCATACAACACGCAATATACGTAAGCCGGGTAATGTGAGTAAATTAAAGTTTTGTACATTTACTAAAATTTGCAACGGTTTGATAAGTTGGCGCTTCGAAATCCCGGTTTCCGCATATTGCCAACCGTTAAACGAAACTCCAAAATTCTTTCTAAAAAAGCGTTCCAAAATTGTCTAATTTTGCCGCATGGTAAAAGACCTACAGTTGCGCATAACTTTACAGGAAGAAAAACAAGCGGATATTTTAATTAAAAAATCGGCTGCCCAACTTGGTGTTTCTATAAGAGACATTACAGGGATTAAGGTGTTGCGAAAGTCCATCGATGCCCGAAAAAAGCTTATTGTTTTCAACTATAAAGTTACGGTTTACATTAAGGAACCTGTACCGGAAACTCAAGCCTACCATTTTGATTATAAAGATGTTTCCAAAGCAAAGCCCATTCATATTATCGGATTTGGTCCTGCTGGCATGTATGCGGCATTGCGCTGTATTGAGTTGGGTTTTAAACCCATTGTTTTGGAACGTGGAAAAAATGTACAGGATAGACGCCATGATTTAAAGGCCATCAATCAAGACCATTATGTCAATGAAGATTCCAATTACTGCTTTGGTGAAGGTGGTGCAGGAACTTATAGCGACGGGAAATTATACACGAGGAGTTTGAAGCGTGGTGATGTCAGGCGAATATTCGAAAATTTGGTGTTCCATGGTGCGCCCGAACAAATTTTAGTCGATGCCCATCCACATATTGGCACCAATAAGTTGCCAAAAGTGGTCCAAAATATTAGGGAAACCATTTTAAAATATGGTGGCGAAATCCATTTTGAAACGCGAGTAGTGGATTTCATCATAAAAAACAATACAATACAGGCCATTCAACTTCAAAATGGCGAAGAAATGCCAGTGGAACGTGTCATATTGGCTACGGGACATTCGGCTCGGGATATTTTTTATTTGCTCCACAAAAAGAACATTGCACTGGAAGCCAAATCGTTCGCCATTGGTGTTCGGGTTGAACACCCTCAACATATTATTGATTCGATTCAATACCATTGTTCTGGAAAAAGAGATGCGCTGTTGCCTGCGGCAGCTTACAGTTTGGTGGAGCAAGTGAACGATCGCGGTGTCTATTCGTTTTGCATGTGTCCGGGCGGATTTATCGTTCCGGCAGCAACAGCCAATGGCGAAGTGGTAGTGAATGGCATGTCGCCTTCCAAACGCAACAATGTTTTTGCCAATTCTGGAATCGTTGTTGAAATCAATGCCATCAAAGACTTGTTTAAATACGAACATTTTGGCTCGTTAAAAGGCTTGGAATATCAAAAAGATTTGGAAAAACTGGCTTTTACTTCTGGTGGAAGGTGTCAATCGGCACCGGCACAACGTTTAACCGATTTTGTGGAAGGAAAATTATCTTTGAGCTTGAACCCGTCCTCTTATCAACCGGGATTAAATGCTGCGCCTTTACATTCGTTATTGCCAAAAGCTATTGGAAGCCGATTACGACAAGGCTTCAAAGCCTTTGGCAGCAAAATGAAAGGGTATTACACTGATGAAGCGAATGTTGTAGGTGTGGAATCCAGAACCTCATCACCGGTAACGATTCCAAGGACAGAACATTTATCACATCCTCAAATAACAAATCTGTTTCCCTGTGGCGAAGGCGGCGGATATGCTGGGGGCATTGTTTCGGCGGCCATGGATGGCGAACGCTGTGCGGAAGCGGCCATAAAAGGATTATAAACTATTGGAAATTAGTCCCTACCTCTAACATAATAATAATAATTTGCCTCATGAATAGCACATGTTTTTGTAAACTAATCCCGGTTGGAAAACAGAACAATAAGCGTTTTTACCTAAACGTTTAAACTTGACTTTCTCAAAAAAATAGTCGAACTTCGTTTCTGCCTGTCGGCAGACAGGTAACGACTGATATAAATCATTGAAACGGATTCATATCAAACATTAGCGGTAATTTTAAAAAAGACACAGATGCCAGTTACACAAACAATTTGCATAGCCTGCGGACAACGACTAATGACACCTATACTTTCAAATGCCGGTGTTCTTTGTAATACGTGTGCCCGACAAGGACTATTCAGAAAACAAATAATTATTACTGGAATTACACGTATGAACCAAGGGAACATTTGTGTCAGCGGCGTTGACCCTCAAACTTGGCGGTTCGTGAGACCGCTGTTTCAAACCGGACTGCAAAGAGACTTTACACTTGATGGCAGGACACAGGTAATAAGCCACTTTAACCTCGTAGAAATTGAATTTAGACACTACCTGCCAGAACACGTTTATCACACGGAAGATTGGATAATTAATGAGAACTTTGCACCAAGATTTATCCGACATTTATCAGACCAGGAAATAGTGAATTTGTTAAACAGAATGGCAATATCAGACTTGAACCAAGCAATGCAACCGCAGGACAAATCCTTATTCATTGTTAAGACACGGCAGATTTTGCAGATGTGGGACGAAATTAGTTTTGGCAGATTCAAAGTCCGTATGACTTTTGTTGACAATGCAGGGACTGTTCATAGTGGAGTGCCAGTTACTGACTTGTTGACCTTGGCTTTTGTAAAGTATCAGAAAAGCAGAAACAATAACAACTATTCAAATGAGTTAATAAGGGTATTTAATGCTAATCCTTACCGTTATATCCGAATTGGGCTGACAAGGCAATTTCAAGGACAATATTGGAAACAGGTTACAGCAATAATTACAATTCCCGACTTGTTTAATGGACGTTCATTTTCTTTTTATGAAAATCAAATTGGCGACCAAGTATGATTTACTCAATTGGACACGGAAATAAGAAGTTTGAAGACTTTTTGAATGAGTTAAATTCATTCAATGTTAAATATCTTATTGATGTTAGGACAAGTCCATATTCAAAATATAATCCTCAGTATAATCTTGAATTATTAAAGAACCAATTGGAAGCGGCAAACATCACTTACCTTTATATGGGAGACAAGTTGGGTGGGTTGCCTTCTGACCGTTCTTGTTATGTAGACGGTAAAGTGAACTACGACCTTATTAAGGATAAAGAGTTTTTCAAGCAAGGATTAGAACGTCTAATTAAAGCATATGAAAAAGATATTAACGTGGCTGTAATGTGTAGCGAGACAAAGCCTGAAGAATGCCATCGCAGCAAATTAATTGGACAAGAATTATTAAAGAATAACATTTCCATTCTGCACATTATAGAAATTGCGAAATCTAAAGACCAATTGACAGTAATGAATGAACTAACGAAAGGAAAAGGAACAATTGACCTTTTCGGAAATGAAACAAGTTTTACATCAAGAAAAACATACGAATAATGGAATTTTATACAATAGGAGTTTACAACTCAACTGAGCAGCAGTTTTTCAACAAATTAGTTGAAAATCGTATTGACACTTTCTGTGACATTAGGCAAAGACGTGCAGTTAGAGGGTCAAAGTATGCTTTTGTAAATAGCAACCGACTTCAAAACAGTCTTGCTGAACTTGACATAAAATACGGACACGTTCTTCAATTAGCTCCACCAAAAGAAATTAGGGAGTTACAGAAGGTGGCAGACTTGCAAAAGGGTGAACAGAAGAGAGAAAGACAGGAACTTGGTGGCGTCTTTAAATCAGAGTATAAAAATAGAATACTAGAAAACTTTGACTTTGACACATTCGTTGAAAATCTTGAAAATGTTGGGGCAAATAGAGTTGTTTTATTTTGCGTTGAAGAACGACCAGAGGCTTGTCACCGCTCTATTGTTTCAAATAAGCTTCAAGAGCAATATAACTACAAAGTGACACACATTTAAAAAAGAAAAACCACCACTAAAAGCGCATATAATTTATGGCAGGGAAAGTGATAAATCGAAGCTTTGGGATTTTAAGTAAGTTTGGTCTCGGTGGACAGTTAATCGCTCCGAAAACTGCCACAAGTAATATACCCAAATCGTTAAACGAAGCTTCAAAATATTCCTGTTTTTTTTAGAAGCTCATGTGATTTCTTCAACGTATTGGATTAAGGACTTCAATGCATATACCAATATTTTAACATTAAGCTTCAATAACCACATACTGCTTGCTTAAAGTTATGTCGAGAATGTACACAAATTTTAAAAACAATTTAATTATGAAATTGGATATAAAAATTTTAATTGCCCGTCATATTAAATTTAGACCCCATTTAGAATTAGAAAATGATTACTGTCATAAAGCAAAACCTTTACTTTAAACTCAAAAATGACTTCATGTTGTATTCCTAATTTATTCCTATTTTTGCAACTCAAAAAACCAATTAAAATGAAAGCCTATATTTTTCCGGGTCAAGGAGCTCAATTTACAGGGATGGGGCTTGACCTTTATGAAAACTCTTCGTTGGCAAAAGATTTATTTGAACAGGCCAACGACATTCTTGGTTTTTCAATTACTGACGCCATGTTTGAGGGATCTACAGACGATCTTAAAGAAACCAAAGTCACCCAACCCGCTATTTTTTTGCATTCCGTAATCTTGGCCAAGACTTTGGGAAAAGGTTTTAAGCCCGATATGGTTGCAGGTCACTCATTGGGAGAGTTTTCGGCCTTGGTTGCCAACAATACATTGACTTTTGAAGATGGTTTAAAACTGGTATCCCAGCGTGCTTTGGCCATGCAAAAAGCCTGCGAACTGCAACCCAGTACCATGGCCGCCGTTTTAGGACTCGATGACGACATCGTTGAAACTGTATGCGCTTCAACAAGTGGAATTGTGGTTGCTGCAAATTATAATTGTCCCGGACAATTGGTCATTTCAGGTGAGATTGATGCCGTAAACCGAGCCTGTGAAACCTTAAAGGAAAAGGGAGCCCGTCGTGCTTTGGTATTGCCCGTTGGAGGTGCATTTCATTCGCCTTTAATGGAACCTGCCCGGGAAGAATTGGCAGCGGCCATAGAAAACACCATATTTAGTAAACCAAATTGCCCAATATATCAAAATGTTACCGCCAATGCCGTTAAAGATGAAGCCTCCATTAAAACCAATTTAATTTCACAATTGACCGCTCCAGTACGTTGGACACAATCGGTGCAACAAATGATTGCTGATGGTGCCGCTTTGTTTACCGAAGTGGGCCCGGGAAATGTGTTGCAAGGCTTGGTAAAAAAAATCAATAGGGATGCACAAACGGCTTCCGCAACGCTTCAATCTAACGCCTAATTATTTTAAATGAAACTATCAAGAACCTTAAGCATTGTCCTGCTTATTTCCGGCACAATCGCCATTGACCAAATTTCAAAAGTTATTGTAAGAACCAACGTCGTTCCTTATCAGGAAAGTGAGATCTTAGGCTCTTATTTTACCCTTAACAATGTTGAAAATACTGGAGCATTTCTAGGAATGGGCAGTGATTTAAGTCCAACCATTAAATTGATTTTTTTATTGATTTTACCTGTGTTCGTGTTGGGTTATCTTATTTATTATATTTTCAAAAATAAACAAATGGACACCTATGGTCTAATTGCTTTATCTTCTATTGCTGGTGGTGGAATTGCCAATGTATTTGATAGAATAGCTTATGGTTCTGTTACCGATTTTTTACATATCAATTTGGGTGGGGTTTTTAGAACTGGAATCTTTAATTTGGCCGATCTTTCTGTTACAACGGGAATGATCATTCTTCTTGTTGGAAGTTTTATTCATCGGAAGAAAATAACCGAACAAAAAAAGGACTCAATCTAAAAACTGTTTAAGGGCAGATTATAAAGATTTTTGCCACTTCCAAGCCGAAAGCATGGCATCATCCAAAGTCAATTCGGCTTTCCACCCCAATTCGGTATTGGATTTGGAAGTGTCCGCATAGGCTTGAATGACGTCACCTGTACGTCTGGGAGCGATTCTATAATTCAGTTTTTGGCCAGAGACTTTTTCAAAAGATTTGATGACTTCCATAACCGAACTTCCCTTACCTGTACCAATATTAAAGACGTCGTAATTCTCTTTATTTTTCTTGTCCAAAAGCCTTTGAAGTGCAACCACATGGGCTTTGGCCAAATCAACCACATGGATATAATCCCTAATGCAAGTGCCATCCGGTGTTGGATAATCATTTCCAAAAACAGATAACTGTGCTCTTGAACCCGCCGCTGTTTGCGTAATAAAGGGCACCAAATTTTGTGGCATGCCAATTGGCAGCTCTCCTATTTTGGCACTTTCATGGGCACCAATAGGATTAAAATATCGCAAGGAAATGGCATTAAGGCTTGGGCTAACCTTACAGACATCCCTTATGATTTCTTCACCAATCTGTTTTGTGTTTCCGTAAGGGGATTCCGCTGCTTTTATTGGGGCACTTTCCAAAATTGGGAGTTCATCTGCCTGTCCGTAAACCGTGCATGAAGAACTGAAAATAAAATTGGAGACTTTAAGATTCAAAACGGATTTTAAAACATAAACCAACGTATTGATGTTATTTTCATAATACAGCAGGGGTCTCTCTACACTTTCACCAACCGCTTTACTTGCCGCAAAGTGAATACTGCCAACAATATCCTTATGTTGGCTGAAGAAGTGTTCTACTTTATCTTTTTCCTTTAAATCCAACTGTTCAAAAATTGGCGTTTTTCCGGTAATTGCCGTGATACCCTCCAAAACCCTAATTGACGAATTGGACAGGTCATCAATGATAACCACTTCAAACCCTTCATTCTGAAGTTCAACAACGGTATGCGAACCAATGAATCCCAGACCTCCTGTAACTAATACTTTCATTTAATTGTTATCGATAAAATTGATGACTGTTTTGGTTATAAAATCAATTTGCCCATCCTCCAATTCGGTGTGCATAGGAAGCGAAATTACTTCTTTTACCAATTGATTGGTCACCTTAAAATCTTTCTCCTTGTAGCGTGTATCTGCATAGGCCTTTTGAAGGTGCAGCGGAATGGGATAATATACCCCGCAAGGGATACCATTTTCATTGAGATGGTTTGCAAGCGCATCTCTATCGGTATCGAGGACCCTTAACGTGTATTGATGGAACACATGGCAATCGCAAGTGTCACAAATACCAGGGCAATTGGGATTTTCAGAAGGTGTAACAATGTTTTTATGGCCTATAAAAGCACTGTTGTATTTTTTAGCTGCTTGTTGTCTGGCCTTATTATAAGTGTCCAAATGCTTTAATTTGATATCCAAAATGGCCGCTTGAATGGAATCCAATCTGGAATTGACACCAACCACATCATGATGGTAACGCACGTACATGCCATGATTGACTATTCCTCTAATGGTATGCGCCAAAGCATCGTCGTTTGTGAAAATGGCACCACCGTCTCCATAACACCCTAGATTCTTGGAAGGGAAAAACGAGGTAGCCGCCACATGGCCAATGGTTCCAGCTTTTGCTTTTTTGCCATTACTATAGGTATAGGTTGCTCCAATGGCTTGGGCATTGTCTTCAATAACAAAAAGATTGTGTTCTTCTGCAATCTGCATGATGGCTTCCATATTGGCACATTGCCCAAACAAATGAACAGGAACAATGGCTTTTGTTTTTGGTGTGATCGCTTTTTTAATGGCATCGACATCAATATTAAAATTCACGGGGTCCACATCTACCAAAACCGGGGTCAATTGTAGCAATGCAATGACCTCAACGGTAGCTGCAAAAGTGAAATCGGCAGTAATCACTTCGTCTCCTGGTTTTAAGCCCAGACCCATCATGGCGATTTGTAAGGCATCGGTACCATTGGCACATGGGATGACATGCTTTATGTCTAAATAATCTTCAAGGTTTTTTTGAAATTCGTGAACTTTTGGACCATTAATAAATGCCGTGGAATCTATAACTTCCAAAACCGAATGGTCAACTTCGGCCTTAATTTTAGCGTATTGACCCTTAAGGTCAACCATTTGAATTTTTTTCATTCAGAATCAATCAGGGTGGTATATGGAACATATAACCGTTAAGTTATTTGAAGATGCAAAATTACAAAATTCAATACTGCCAATCAACGAAAATAATTTAAAGAACTGTATTTTAGCACAAACTAAACGACTTTGGACATCCTTTACAACATTGGAATTTATATTATTGGTTTTCATTTGAAACTCATGGCCTTATTCAACCACAAAATTAAACTGGGGGTTGATGGCCGTTCGCAAACTTTTAAAAAATTGCAGGAGCAAATTAAGGAGAATGATGATGTGCTTTGGTTTCATTGTGCTTCATTGGGTGAATATGAACAGGGACTTCCTGTTTTTAAGGTTCTAAGGGCACATTATAAGACATATAAAATTGTTCTTACGTTTTTCTCCCCTTCGGGCTATGAAATTAGAAAAAACACGAATGTAGCCGATGTGGTTGTATATCTTCCGTTGGACACCAAACATAATGCAAGGAAGTTTTTGGATATTGTACATCCAAAATTCACGGTCTTTGTAAAATACGATATCTGGCCAAATTATTTAAGGGAAGTAAAAAAGCGAAATTTAAGAGCCATTTTGATTTCGGCTTCTTTCAGAACATCGCAGTCTTATTTTAGGTTTTATGGTTCCAGAACCCGAAAGGCTTTATTGGGTTTTGAACATATTTTTGTTCAAAATGAAACTTCAAGAGTATTGTTGGAATCTTTAAATATTAAAAACGTCACCATCTCCGGTGACACCAGATATGATCGGGTTTCACAACAATTGGAGCAGGACAATACCTTGGATTTTATTGCTGAATTCAAGCAACATAAAACCTGTCTGGTCTTTGGAAGTTCGTGGCCACAAGATGAAGCCCTTTTTGTGCAATACATCAATGAAAATGCTTCAAAAGAGGTTAAATACATTATTGCCCCACATAATATCAAGGCCAATCAAATTGAAAATTTGACCCGTAAACTCATACCCAAAACACTCCTGTTTTCTGAAAAAGAAAACAAGGACATCTCCAAATATTCGGTTTTCATCATGGATACCATTGGGTTGTTGGGCAAAATTTACAGCTATGCCGATATGGCTTATGTTGGTGGCGGCATGGGCACTAAAGGCCTTCACAACATTTTGGAACCCGCTGTATTTGGAGTGCCCATTGTGATTGGAAAAAATTACCGAAAATTTCCCGAAGCTGTACACATGATAAAAGAAGCCGGGGTCATTTCCATCAGTAATTACGGTGAACTGAAACAAGCATTTGACACGTTGTTTGAAAACAAAACTGAAAGACAGCGCCTTGGAGCTTTAAACAAGACTTTTGTGGACAAAAATAAAGGTGCAACCAATAAAATTGTAAATTATTTACTTCAATAAGCCGATCAACCATTTTTAAAACAATAACTCAAACTATGTATTCTTTGTACACCGCTATAGGAATAAGTG
>DASWKU010000312.1:0-14904 GCA_036396455.1 Flavobacteriaceae bacterium | reverse complement strand
GTCAAGCGTTCACCAATGAGTTCATGTTTATAGTCTGCACCCAAAGCCTTCAATAAACTTGGCAATTCCGTAGTTCCAAAGTAGGCATCCACATTTGGGATTTCCTTCTGCAAATCGGGCTTATAACGCTCACTCAAACATCCGGTCACGAAGACTTTATCCACTTCGCCGTCTTCCTTTTTCTGCATGAATTCCAAAATGGTATTGATGCTTTCCTCTTTGGCATTATTGATAAAACCACAGGTGTTGATCACCACAATATTGCCTTCCTCTTCATGGACCACTTCTTTGCCACTGGCTTTAAGTTGCCCCATAAGAATTTCACTGTCGTACACATTTTTACTGCAACCCAGGGTGACCACGTTGATTTTGTTCTTTTTAAGTGATTTTGTCCGCATTCAAAAAAATTGATGGGCAAAGATACGGAATGAATAGTGATAAACGATTAGTGATTAATAATGAATATTGAAAGACGGATGACCGATGACGGAAGACAGATGATTTACGATTTATGATTTTGGAATTTGGAATTTGGAATTTGGAATTTGAATTTTTGGAATTTGGATTTTTAGGGAAATTAACTTCTAACTTTTAACTTCTAACTTTTAATTTTATCTCCATTCCCGTTTTTTATTGAGCTCTTCTTCGGCCATAAGTTCTTCCTGTGGAATTACCTTTAAAAATGAAGGATGTTGTTCTATGGCGTATTCAATTTTTTCAACTATGTCATCAGTACTTTCGGTATCATAATCAATCTCAAGTGGCACTTTGATTTCCATAGATTGAAGAATGTTTTTCTTTTTGATTCGCAATCCTCTTTTGTCAAATGAACGCCTAAAACCATCAATGACGATGGGAACAACAATGGGTTTATAATGTTTAATAATAAAAGCCGTACCCTTTCTTATGGGTTTAAAAGGTGTGGTTGTACCTTGCGGAAACGTAATGACCCAACCATCGGCCAATGCCTTTCCTATATTGGAAATATCGCTCATTTTTACCTGTCTGTTCACCTCCTTGCCCTCTGCTCTCCAGGTACGTTCAATACTTATGGAGCCAACATAAGCCAATATTTTTGGAAGGAGTCCAGCATTCATGGTTTCTTTGGCCGCCACATAATAAATATTAAGTTTTGGTTTCCATAAATATCCAATATTCTTAATGGAGTCTTCGCGATTGTGCAAACTCGCGTTGAACACATGAAACATGGCCACCACATCGGCAAAGTAGGTTTGGTGATTTGATATAAACAGCACATTATTCTCTGGCAGACTCCTTATCACTTCAGAACCTTCTATATGTAGTTCATTGAAACCCCTAAAACGCCTATGCGTCATGGCCCCTAAAATTCTGATAAGCCATTTTTTTATGAAAAGAATATGCCCGAAAGGATTTTTTTTAAACAATCCCATAGTCAATCAATAGTTAGTGCGAATTACAAAAATAACAAAACCGTTCACTTTAACACCAGTTTTAACAAGTCTTTTAATTCACTTAACATCATTGCCGTTGCTCCCCAGACAATATGTCCGTTCAATTGAAATGCGGGAACTTGGACATCTATTTTATAAGATGTTGTTACAGAAGTCATAATCATATTAGGTTCACCTAGAAAATGGGACAAGGGCACTTCAATGACCTCTTCAACCTCATCCTCTTGAATTTTAAAAGTTGGGGTTGCTCTGGCAATTCCCAAAAAAGGATATACCGTAAAGTTGCTTGGTGGGATATATAATTCAGTTAGTGCCTTCAAAATTTTTACCTGATGTGTCGGGACTCCTATTTCTTCAAAGGTTTCCCTTATTGCTGTGTGCGCAATGGAGGCATCTTTTTTTTCCAGTCTTCCTCCGGGAAAACCAACCTGTGCCGAATGGACGCCTTCGTAGGTCTTTCTTAATATCAAAACCAAATGTGTTTGTAGATTGTGGTCGGGATATAGCAATACCAAAACCCCAGCTTTTTTTGATGTTTTCTTCCATTCTCCATGACGTTCCATCAACTCCAAACGAAACGGTGGAGACATTTTAACTTGCGAAGATTCTCCTGGAAGTTCAATATTTTCTATTTTTGGAACAGATTTTAAAAATGTATCAAAATTCATTATGAAAATTCTTGCTTTTTTTTGCTTTTATTTGGTTTTATGGAACTGTGAAGATAAGCAAACTCGTCAAAAAAACACCACTTCAGTAACTGATTCAATACCAAAAATTGAGAGTACAACCGAACCTAAAGATACCATTATTGAGCTTGAAAGAACATTCCCTGAACTTACCGATAGGAATGCCATGGAATTCTTTTTGCAATACGATAAAGTAAATAAGGAAGATAAGGTACGCATCAGTACCGATTTTGGCGATATTGATATTTTACTTTTTAATGATACGAAATTTCACCGCTCCAACTTTATATTTCTAACAAAACAAGGCTATTTTGATGGCACTCAATTTCATCGTGTCGTTAACAATTTTATTATCCAGGGTGGTAATACTGATGACAAGGACATTGCAAAAAGGCGAAGCCGTATTGGCAGATATCTATTGCCAACCGACACCAAGCATGGGTACCGTCACAATAGAGGGGTGATCTCCATGCCAAGCAGCGAAATTGAAAACCCTCATAAATTGGCTTCACCTTATGAATTTTTTATTGTTCAGAAAGACGCCTATCATCTTGATGGTAATTATACCATTTTTGGAAAGGTCATCAGCGGTATGGATGTGGTCGATAAAATAGCAGCACAGCCCACAGATGAAGCAGAATGGCCTTTGCATAATGTCTACATAAGAAAAATGGAGATTATTGAATAGAATAATCAAAATTACATTTGAATATCTTTTAGAAAAGTTTATCAATTATTGATTGAAATCTTTAAATAAATATTCAAGGTCAAGAGTATCAAAATAATACTGAAAAATTATACATTCCTCTTATTTTACAACCTTAAATTTGGCCTTAATTTAACAGTTAAAACTATAGCTTTTTTTAATAGTTTATCTATTTTTATAGTTTAAACCAATACTCATGACCATTACCCAATTACACTACGTTTTGGCAATTGCCGAACATAAAAATTTCACAAAAGCAGCGGAAAAATGTTTTGTGACCCAACCCACTTTAAGTACACAAATACAAAAATTGGAGGATGAACTGAATATTTTAATTTTTGACAGAAGCAAAAAACCCATTGAGCTTACAGATATTGGACGAAAAATAGTATTTCAGGCCAAAAATATCGTTAATGAGTCTGATAGAATGCAGGATATTGTAGATCAACAAAAAGGATTTATTGGTGGTGAGTTTAAAATAGGCATTATCCCTACCGTAATGCCTACGCTTTTACCTATGTTCTTAAAAGCATTTATTAAAAAATATCCCAAAGTAAAGCTGAAAATTGAAGAGTTGACCACTGAAGATATTATCACCAAAATAAAAGTTGGGCATTTGGATGCCGCTATAGTATCAACACCTTTGGAAAATGAAAATATCAAAGAGCGGGTGTTGTTTTATGAACCGTTTGTTGCTTATATTCCAGATAACCATAGATTAAGTGCCAAGAAAAAAATTGATGTTTCAGATTTGGAAATTGATGATATGTTATTACTTGAAGATGGACATTGTTTTAGGGATGGTGTCATTAACCTCTGTAAAGCATTCAAAAAACAAACCGATGACAGTTTTCAACTTGAAAGTGGCAGCATAGAAACCTTGGTAAAATTATCAAATGAAGGACTGGGAATGACGCTTCTGCCCTATTTGCACACTTTGGACCTTAATGATAATCTACAGGAAAACTTACATCATTTTAATGAGCCAACCCCGGCAAGGGAAGTAAGTATCATTCATCATAAAAGTGAACTGAAAATGCAAATCATAGACGCTCTTCATAATGTCATTTCGGGAATTATAAGAGGTGCTATTGCATTTCAAAATGTAGAAATCATAAGTCCACTGCCTAAATAAAAAAGCGACCAATTTGGTCGCTTTACTTTAAGGTTTTAAATAGATTAAACATTGATTTAATTCTGGGTTCTGCTGGATAAGCGATTTAATAAAAATCTTAAGCTCTTCAATTTCATAAGGTAACAACCGCTGCATAGCTTTTTGTACTTCCTTACAGAACAACGAGACATCAAAACTCACTTTTTTAAGTACCGTTTTGGTGTACTCAAACATTGCTCTTGCCATAATTAATTATTTAAGTTTCGGATTAGATAGGTAATATTATCTATAGGCAGAATGTTTTGGATTACGTTTTAAAAGTAATAAAAAAAATCCATTGCTTTTTATTTTTGAATAAAAATTTAACAAAAAAATTAGTATTTAAAACCGATTGTCCCCATCCAATAAATTTCCTAAGCCTCCTAAAATACTGCCTTCGCCCTTATCTTTTCCACCCCCTTTTGGAGCTGATGCCAAAACTCGACCAGCAAGTCTACTAAAGGGCAACGATTGTATATAAACTGTTCCAGGACCTTGAAGTTTAGCAAAAAACAAACCCTCACCACCAAATATGGTGTTTTTAATTCCCCCAACAAATTCAATGTCATAATCAATATCTTGCGTAAAGCCTACAATACAACCCGTATCCACTCTTAAGGTTTCACCGGCTCGCAATATTTTTTTTCCCATGGTGCCTCCAGCATGTACAAATGCCATGCCATCACCTTCCAACTTTTGCATGATAAATCCTTCTCCTCCAAATAGTCCTCGGCCCAAGCGTTTACTAAATTCAATACCAATGCTCACACCCTTGGCTGCACATAAAAAAGCGTCCTTTTGGCAAATAAACTTTCCTTTAAATTCCGTTAAATCAATTGGAATAATTTTTCCAGGATAAGGTGATGCAAAAGACACATTTCGTTTTCCTGAAAGGGTGTTGTAAAAAGCGGTCATAAATAGACTTTCTCCAGTGAGTATTCGTTTCCCAGCTCCTAAAATAGAACCTAAAAACCCTTGGTTCTTATTGGAGCCATCTCCAAATATGGTTTCCATTTGTATGCCATCGTCCATCATCATAAAACTCCCGGATTCAGCCACAACGCCTTCTTGAGGGTCAAGTTCTATTTCTACATACTGCATTTCTTCGCCGTGGATTTTGTAATCAATTTCGTGTGCTGTCATTTTTAATATGTTTATTTGTTGATTCGTTTATTTGTTGATTTGTTTTCTTATTTGTTACATGAAAAAGCCTCTTTTAATCTTGAACTTTTAACTTCTAACTTTAATAGTCCATTCAAAATTAAAATTGGAAACTTCAATTCCATCTTCATTTGTTCCAACCGATTTCATCCAGATAGTTTGCCCTTCTTTGGTTACAATTGTTTTATCAATGGCTTCATCTACTTTAAGTCCATCATTGCAAATAAATGTAATCCTGCCTGTTGCCTTTTTTGTGAATGATGCATTGTTATTGGCAACCAACATAGAAATTGGCTTTCCACTACGTTTAATTTTAGACATTACCATTGCTCCGGTTGTTAGTTCTGCTGCCATACCCTGCACTGCCCAAAACATCGAATTAAAAGGATTTTGGTTTATCCATCTATGTTTTACTGATACTTTACAAAATTCATCTGTAATGGTTTTGACCCTAATGCCCATCAAATAAACTGCTGGTAATTTGAATAAATTGAATTGATTAATTTTACTTGGTGTTAACTTCATCCATATTTTATTTTCCTTAAAAGTATTGAAAATAATTGATTGTTAAAATGTTAAATATATGTTAAATTACACTACTATGTTTTACATATTACCTTTTTTTGGATATATATTTGCATAAGATATTATTATATGTTTTGAAATCATGCTAGACAACCACCAAAAAAACATTGCGACTTTTATACATTTATCGACCTTTTCGAGGTTCATCATCCCGTTTGGAAATTTTATTGGCCCATTGATTCTTTGGATTGCCAATAAGGAAAAATCTGAATTTATTGATGCCCACGGAAAACAAGCCTTAAATTTTCAGATGAGTATTTTATTGTATGCCATTATAATAGGCACCATTTCAATTCCCTTTTTCATTTTTAAATTTTTTAACGGAATTGACTTTGTTGATTTTCATGGCTTTGATGATTTTCATTTTAACATAAGCCATCCTTCTCCACTACTCTATTTTACTGGAGGGTTGGGAGCATTGGCCATTATTGCTTTTATTCTTGAAATTGTCTTCATCATAAAAGCAAGTTTAAAAGCCAGGGATGGCGAATTATATCAATATCCCTTGACCATAAATTTTTTAAAATAAATTATAATTTTCATCAACCATCAATCAATCAATCAAAAAATGAACAGTTTCAAAATTTAATCTCTTTAAAACATGAAGATAGAAAACACAAAAGCACAAATGCGTAAGGGAGTATTGGAATACTGCATACTATCGGTCCTAAAAGATGACGATGCCTATGTTGCAGAAATTCTGGACACTTTAAAAGACGCAAAGCTGCTCGTTGTTGAGGGTACGATTTATCCTTTATTGACAAGACTCAAAAATGCCGGATTGCTCAATTATCGTTGGGAAGAATCAACATCCGGGCCACCAAGAAAATATTATGGTTTAACTGAAACGGGAAAATTATTTCTTAATGAGTTAAACAATACTTGGAGTGAATTACAAAACGCAGTTAATCTAGTAACAAGACCAAAAAATAAATAAAAATGAATAAAACAGTCAACATAAATTTAGCAGGTATATTTTTTCACATCGATGAAGATGCATACTTAAAATTACAACGCTATCTCGAGGCTATAAAACGTTCATTTACCGACTCTCAGGGACGTTCTGAAATCATTTCAGACATTGAAGCTCGTATTGCAGAACTTTTTAGCGAACGTTTACAGAACGAAAAGCAAGTCATTTCTTCAAAACAAGTGGATGAGGTGATTGCCATTATGGGGCAGCCCGAAGACTATTTGGTGGATGAGGAATTGTTTGAGGACGAACCTAAATCAACTTCAAGAAGCAAATCAACCTTTTCTAAAAAATTATTTAGGGATACCGATAATTCATACATCGGTGGTGTCGCTTCAGGACTTGGGCATTATTTGGGAATTGATGCCGTTTGGGTACGTTTGCTTTGGATATTATTGGCTTTGGGATCTGGTGGAACCTTTATATTGATCTACATCCTGTTCTGGGTTTTGGTACCGGAAGCCGTCACAACGGCCGATAAATTGACCATGACCGGAGAGCCTGTAAACATCAGTAACATTGAAAAAAAAATCAAGGATGGGTTTGAAAATGTTTCTGAAACCGTAAGTGATGTGGCAAAAAATGTATCTGAGTCCGTTTCTGGTACCGCAAAAAAAACCGGAAAAAACATAAAGTCAAGTTCAAGAACGTTCTTTGATACCATTGGGGACATTATCATGTTTTTCTTCATGGTGTTTGCCAAATTTGTTGGGGTAATCCTAATTATTGTAGGCGCAAGCGCATTGATCGCATTAATTATCTCAATGTTTACTATTGGTATTACAGGAGCTGTAAATATCCCTGGAATAGACTTTATTGATGCCGCAAACGCTGCAAATACCCCAATTTGGTTAATTTCAATTTTGTTGCTTTTTGCTGTTGGAATACCATTCTTTTTCGTGTTCTATTTGGGCCTTAAAATATTGATCAATAACCTAAAATCCATAGGCAATATTGCAAAATTCTCATTGTTGGGACTATGGCTAATGTCAATTATTGGGTTGTTTATCATAGGAATAAGACAGGCCAGCGAACATGCTTATGAAGAAAGTGCCGCCATTGAAAAATCTCAGCTAAATATTACAGCAAATGACACGATCTATGTAAAAATGGTTGGCAATGAGATTTACAAAAATAGCCTATATAAACAAGTGCATGGATATAGGTTGACTTATGACGAAAATGACCAAAAAGTGATCTATACCTCAGATGTCAGACTTGTTGTTAGATCCACCCAGGATAGTTTGGCATCGATACACATTGAAAAAAATGCTGAAGGAAATTCAACACTAGCCGCCCGAAATCGTGCCGAAAACATCCATTACAATTATGCTTTGGTAGGTAACGAACTGAGATTGGATGCATATTTATCCACAGATTTTGAAAATAAATTTAGAGATCAAGAGGTGTATGTTACCCTTTATTTGCCAGAAGGCACTACGCTTTATGCCAATAAAAACACCTATTCATTTCATAGAAATCCAAGTTATTACGAAGATATCTTGGACAATGGTATGGAAGATCACTACTTGAAAGTTGTAAAGGATGGCATTGATTGTCCCGACTGTGATGAAAACTTTGAATTAAAAATCGATATCAACAATGACAAATCAGGTTTAAAAATAGACGAAGATGGTATAGAACTAAAAAGTGAAGACGGCAGCCTTAAAATTGACAAAGATGGCATTAAAGGAAAATCTGAAGACGTAAAAGTGCAGATAGACAGTAATGGCATTGAAATCAAATCGGACGGTAATTAACAGTTCATCCCTAAAAACCAACAGTTCGAATAGTTCGATTATGTACTATTAATCATATTAAAGACATTTGTGTCATCAATCATAAAATGAAACCGTTAAAACACATACTGATATTTACAATCTTTTTGGGAAGCTTTACCGGGATTGCACAAATTGATAAAGATTCTGAATTATTTAGAACCTTAAAAACCAATGACAGCTTATTGTTTGAAGTTGGATTCAACACCTGCGATCTAAGCCAGTTTGAAAACCTAATGGCAGAAGATTTGGAATTTTATCATGACAAATCAGGTGTTACCAATTCATCCTCCCAGTTTTTGGAGGTTATGAAAACAGGGCTTTGTAAACCTTCAAATACCTATAAGTCCAGAAGAGAATTAATTAAAGGCAGTTTAGAAGTATTTCCGTTATATGACAATGGTGTATTGTATGGTGCCATTCAAGTGGGTGAACATCGGTTTTTTGAGAAAAACAAGGATCAACCTGAAAAAGCGGGCAGCATCGCTAAATTTATCCATCTATGGGTAAATGAGGAAGGACAATGGCGACTTAAGAGGGTCTTGAGCTTTGACCATCAATTAAAGACAGTTGACCAAAAAGCCAAAATAGAGCTATCTCAAGCCCTATTGGATGACTATACTGGGACTTATAATGCGAAAAATACAGGAACCGTAATTATCTCAAAAGGAATCGGAGGGCTGGAAATGAATGCGGGCAAAATGCAATCACCTATAAATCCGAAGTCAGAAACCGTGTTTTTTCATCCAGAGAGGCCTTTAACTTTTGAATTTATCAGAGATTCCGAAGGACATGCCATCAAAATTATCGTCCGTGAAAACGATAAAATTGTAGACGAAGCCATAAAACAATTAAATTAATCAATTAAAAAATCAAAAAATCATGACAACACTAACAAAAATTATCGTATCAACCGTTTTAGCAATGTTAATGCTTTCCTGCAACATGAACCTTAACTTAGGCCCTGGAGTGAGTGGAAACGGAAATGTAGTGACCGATCAACGTGCCTTAAATGGCTCGTTCAACCAAATTGAAGTCAGCAGAGGATTGGATGTTTACTTAACTCAAAATGACAGCGAAAGTATAGAAGTTGAAGCAGATGAAAACCTTCAAGAAATCATCATAACCGAAGTGAAGAATAATGTACTTAAAATTTATGCTGATGAAAATATTCGTCGTTCAGAATCCAAAAAGGTCTTTGTGAATTTCAAATCTGTTAGTCGCATTTCTTCAAGTAGTGGCAGTGATGTGTTTTCAACAAATACCATTACAACTCAAGATTTAGATTTGTCAACGTCCAGCGGAAGTGATATGGAACTCAACATTGATACCGAAACCGTTAGCTGTGATTCTTCCAGTGGAAGCGATTTAAAATTATCAGGGAAAACCAATAAATTATATGCTGAAGCATCAAGTGGAAGTGATATAAAAGCTGGTAATCTTACAGCAATTTCTTCACAAGTTAAGGCTAGTAGCGGTGCAGATGTTACCGTAAATACTTCAAAAGAATTAATTGCAAAAGCATCGAGCGGAGGCGATATTAAGTACTACGGAAATCCAGAGAAAGTCGAAAAAAGTGATGGTGCTTCAGGTAGTATCAGACAGCAATAAAGCATAAAACTCATAACTAACCAATCTGTTTTTTAAACCATTTCAAGCTTAATTTAAAGTTTGGGATGGTTTTTATTTTATATTTGTTATTGCAACGATTATACAATAACAATGAATAAAATCATTTTCGCTTTACTTCTCAGCATGTCTTTCACCTTTTTTGTATCGGCTCAGGATAATGAAAAAGTTAAGGGCGACAGAAATGTAACCATTAAACAAACTTATATCGACCCTTTTAATAAAATAGTGGTCGGAGAAGATTTTTATGTTGAAGTCATTTACAATAAAAAACTATCCGTTGAGGTTGAAGCTGATGATAATTTACATGAATTTATACTTTTTGAGGTAAAGGATAGTGTATTGTCGTTTAAGACCACAAAAAAAATTGTTTCAAGCAAAAAAATGAGTATCAAAGTGAATTATGGTGACGCTTTGCAAAATATTGAAACGCAAGGGAGTGGAGAAATTCGTTCCTTGACTTCTCTGGAGTTCAAAAATGCAACCCTAAAAACTTCGGGGACCTCCAAAGCCTATCTAAATATCAAAGCTGAAAGTTTTAAGTTTGAAAGCCTTGATAAGGCAAAAGTAAAACTCAATGTAAACGCAAAAACTTCTGCCATTACATTAAGCGATAACAGTAAATTGGATGCATTGATCAACTCGCCTGAAGCCACATTTGATTTGTACCAACGGGCAAGTGCCGATGTTGAGGGGACTGCAAAAAATACCGTGATTAGAACAGATAACAATTCAAGATTCAATGGTTCCAATTTTACCACCCAAACCTGTAATGTGGTAAGTGAAATAGCCAGCGATGTGTATATAGAAACCATTGAGGATATTACTATTGATGCATCTGGATCTAGTGCCATCTATCTTTTTGGAAATCCAAAAATCACCATCAATACGTTTTTGGATACCGCAAAACTTCAGAAAAAAGTCAAATAAATTAAGTTTTATAACAAAAAGACCTCAACGTTTAAGTTGAGGTCCTGCATTTATATTAAAATAATTATTTACTACACTTCTACATGCGACTCTTTTGCAGCCAAATAGCGTTCGGCATCCAATGCAGCCATACAACCAGTTCCAGCAGCTGTAACAGCTTGCCTGTACACATGGTCGGCAGCATCCCCGCTCACAAAAACGCCTTCGATATTGGTTTTTGAGGTTCCTGGCAGATTAATGATGTAACCTGTTTCATCCAATTCCAAAAAGTCCTTAAAAATAGCGGTATTCGGTTTATGCCCAATGGCCAGAAAAAAACCAGTCGCCGGAATATCCTTAACTTCACCGGATACATTATTTTTTACCTTTACACCCGTTACTCCCTGTCCGTCTCCCAAAACTTCTACAGTATCGGTATTGAAAAGGATTTCTATATTTTTAGTGTTCATAACTCTGGCTTGCATAATTTTTGAGGCCCTAAACTCATCCCTACGCACCAGCATGGTCACTTTTTTACATAATTTGGAAAGATAATGTGCCTCTTCACAGGCAGAATCCCCTGCCCCAACCAGTACAACTTCTTGATTTCTATAAAAGAATCCATCACATACTGCACATGCCGACACGCCTCCCCCCAACTGTAAATATTTTTGTTCAGAAGGCAATCCCAAATATTTGGCTGAAGCACCCGTGGCTATAATAACCGTATCGCAATGGATTTCTTTGGTTTCATTGACCCGTACTTTATGGATTTCGCCGGAAAAATCAACTTTTGTAACCCAACCGTCCCTGATGTCAGTGCCAAAACGTTTGGCTTGTTCCTGAAATTCTATCATCATTTCGGGTCCAGAAACGCCATCTTTGTAGCCTGGATAATTTTCAACTTCAGTTGTGGTGGTCAATTGGCCACCGGGTTGCGTACCTTGGTACAGAACCGGAAACATATTGGCTCTAGCAGCATAAATAGCTGCTGTGTAACCCGCAGGCCCTGAACCTATAATCAGACATTTTACTTTTTCAATTGAATCAGACATTTAATAATAAATTTAATTAAGCAAAAGTAGAATTTTTAGGGTAAACCTTACGTTTAAATTATTAAAAGTTGTTATACCCTCATAAATCCATTTAATATTTAAGACTTACTCAATCTTTTTTTGTAAATTAGTGAATCACCTTTTTTAGAATTTAAAATTAGCCGTCATGAAAATCCACGTAATTCTTTTTCTTGCTCTCCTCTTTTTAACCTCTTTCCAGGACAAAGACATGTCAGATAAGAAGCTAAAAAATATTGGTGCTGAAAACCCTACATTAATAGGCACTTGGGAGCTCATTAGTCGATATAACTATAAAGACAATAACGTTGTCGATACTTTTTATGTTGCCGAAAGCTATAGACAAGTAAAAATGTTCACTGCCACAAAAGTCATGTGGAGCAGAAAAATGCGATCTGACTCTACAGAATGGTTTGGCTTTGGAACTTATAAACTTAATGCCACCCGTGACACCCTTAGGGAAGTTTTGGATTATGGCTCAAGTGTTATGAGCAAATTAATTGAAGACCAAGGTGAGTTTGTTTTTGAACTACAACTAAACGGAAATTCCTATATCCAAATAGAATTTGATCAAGATGGCAATAGGGTGATTTCTGAAAACTATTCCAGAATAGAATGATTAATGATCTTTAAACATATTAATGGGAGCATCATTTAGTACTTTAACCACGAAGTTCACAGAGCAGACACAAATCCCGATAGCTATCGGGACACTAAGACCCTCTCTTTGTGTACTTTGTATAACCCCGAAGTGTCGGGGCTTCGTGTCCTTTGTGGTTCATAAAAATGCAAACTAATTACCCAAAAGATTAATAATAGGTTTATTTAGCAATGATTTAAAATCTGTAACCTTTGGTTTTGGTTACAGATTTTTTTAAGCATTTACTTCGATTAATATGAAAAAGCAAATCGTTTTTGTAAATTAGTAAAATACCTTTTTAATTTTTTAAAACCAATTATTATGAAAACAGGCTCAATTCTTTTTCTTGCCATTATCTTATTATCCTCTTGCAAAGACAAAGAAATGGGAAGTAATAATCCAATAACCAATAATTTAACCTTGGAAGGTACATGGGAACTCATCAGTCGGTATAATTATGTGGACAATAAGGTGTCCGATTCATTTGGTCTTGCCGAAGGGTATAGACAAGTAAAAATGTATACTCCAACCAAAGTGATGTGGAGTAGAAAAAGGCCAGCTGATTCTACCGAATGGTTTGGCTACGGTAGTTATGAGATCAATGCCGATCATGATAGACTTATGGAAGTTTTGGATTATGGGTCTGTTTTGATGAGCCAAATAATTGAAGAAGAAAAAGAATTTGTTTTTGAACTGAAACTAAAGAAAAACTCCTTTATACAAATAGAGCTGGATGATGATGGGAACCGGGTTATTTCTGAAAACTATATTAGAATTGAATGATAAAAAAACTTTAGTTATCTTTCCATCTTTATTTACTTCATATTTTAATGAACAAAAGCCACTTAAAAACAATACTTCTTACATTTTTTTTAATATTTAATATCTCTTGTTCCAAAGATGATAATCCAAATATGGAAATCTCAATATCTTGCGATGATGGAATTAAAAATGGAGAGGAAACAGGTTTAGATTGTGGTGGCAATTGTTCAAACCCTTGTCCTCCAGAAAATGCTTTAGAAGGAATTTTGGTAACCCGTTTGGTGCTGCATCCTAATATTGAATATGTTTTGACTGGACCATTAATAGTTAGAGATGGTGCTGTTTTAGAAATGGATGCAGGGACAATTATTAAAGCTCAAAGCAATAAAAATGCCTATATAACAGTAGCTCAAGGTGGAAAGCTTTATATTTGGGGAACTGAAGAGAATCCTGTGGTAATCACTTCGGATTCTGAAACTCCTGCACCTGGTGATTGGGGAGGATTGGTTATTTGTGGCAAGGCACCTTCAAATAATGGTGTTAATGCAAGATCAGAACTTGTAGATTTTTTTTATGGTGGCAATGAAATTACGGACACTTCTGGCGTTATTAGATATTTAAGGCTTGAATATACAGGAGAAAATTTTACCGAATCAAAAAAGTTTAATGGTATATCATTTTATGGTGTTGGTTCTTTCACTACGGTGGAGCATATTCAAACTTATGAGAGTTTAGGCAATGGTTTTGAAATAGTTGGTGGTACATTAAATGCAAAATATCTAGTTTCTACAAATAGTTATCAAAATTCTATTTCTATTAAAGACGGATGGAATGGTTCAGGAAATTATTGGTATTTAAAAGGGGCTATAAATTCAAATTTAAAGCTGGCTAATAACAAAACCAATGGATCAGCTACTCCAATAACCAATGGATCATTAAATAACCTATCTATAATTAATACGGCCTCAGATGGTGCTTTGCAATATACCAATGGTGGAGGCATCTATGATATTAATGAGATTTACACATCCAATATAGTCTTGGGGATGAATATTGTTGGGAATTTGGAAACCACAATGGTTGAGGATGGAAATCTAACCATCAATACAATTCAATTTGATAATCCTGCCAATGGATTTATTCCCACAAATTTTTCTGGTTCAACAAACTTTTATACTGAAGGAAATTCTCTTGGAGCTGGCAATGGTGCGCTCCAACCCGATTGGGCAATCAATTGGACTGTTGGTTTTTAAAAAACCTATTCAACTTTAAAGTTGTTTTTCCTGTTTTGTGCAATGGGACACCCAATCCAAAAAAACTAAATTTTGAGCCCAAATAGGTTGATGATTGATTGCTGTTCTTGTGTTTTGATGAGCAATCTTGAGTAGGTGCTATTGGAATATGGCGTTTGAAGTT
>DASWKU010000311.1:0-6923 GCA_036396455.1 Flavobacteriaceae bacterium | reverse complement strand
CAATAAATGTGCTCAAATACTCCCCACTCAGTGGCAACCTCAACCGGTTCACTTTTACAGCCCAATTGTGGATAGGCAGCAATGGCAGCTTGGGAATGCCCAGGCATTTCAATTTCTGGAATGATGGTTACAAATCGGTGTTGGGCATAAGCTACAATATCTTTAATTTGGTCTTGGGTGTAATATCCACCATAACGTTTGCCATCATATCGTTGGGGTTGGTCACCAGCATGACCAATCAAAGTTTCATCTCGATAAGCAGCAATTTCTTGCAGTTTTGTGTATTTTTTAATTTCGATGCGCCAACCTTGGTCTTCGGTCAAATGCCAATGAAAGGTGTTCATTTTTAACATGGCAATGGCATCAATATATTTTTTTATGAATGCTACCGGAAACATGTGTCTGCCAACATCCAAATGCATGCCTCGGTATTTAAAACGTGGTTCATCTTTGATGGAAATACTGGTTATTGAAACACTATCTTTGGCATAACTTCCATTTTCAAATTCCGGGGGTAATAATTGTCTTAAACTTTGAACCGCATAAAAAGCGCCCTGATCCGTATTGGCCCTTATTTCAATATTGATGGGGGTTACAATGAGTCTGTAACCTTCAGGATTATCAATTTTGGGATCCTTGATAAATGAAATGGTATTGTTTTGCTGAAGGTTGATGGGGCTTCCGTCTTCAATAAGGGATTTAAGAAATTCTGCTGATACCCTGAACTCCTCATTAAAACTTATTCCGGTTGTATTATTTAAAACAAATTGACCTTTTTTAATGGTTTGTTTTGTTGGGGCAGGAATGATTTGTGTTGAAAAACCTGAGGTTTCAGCCTGTTTGCAATTGTAAAAAAAACAGATAAAAACAAAAAAGTGAGTGATGTACTTGAATCGCATTTTAGTATATTAGAGGCCTTAAATATAACGCAAAAAGATAACTTTTTTCAACATTCTTTAATGGACATTCAGCAGCAAATACAAAATTTACGAAATGAATTGCAACAACATAATTACAATTATTATGTTCTTGACCATCCTACCATTAGTGATTACGAATTTGATATCAAACTGAAAACGCTTCAGGAACTTGAGGCAAAACATCCGGAATTTTTTGATGCCAATTCGCCAACGCAGCGTGTGGGAGGGCAAATCACCAAAAATTTTGAAACGGTTGCTCATGAACATCGCATGTATTCATTGGACAATTCCTATTCCAAAGAAGATCTGTTGGATTGGGAAACCCGTATTAAAAAATTGATTGATGGAAAGATTCAATATACCTGTGAGCTCAAATATGATGGTGCTTCAATTAATTTAACCTACGAACATGGAAATTTGGTAAGAGCAGTAACACGTGGAGATGGTGTTCAAGGTGATGAGGTGACCGCCAATGTAAGGACTATTAAATCGGTGCCTTTGCAGTTGCATGGGGATTTTCCGCAAAAATTTGATATTCGAGGTGAAATCGTGTTGCCCTTTGAAGGATTTAATAAAATGAACGAAGAGCGCATTGAAATAGGGGAGGAACCTTATAGAAATCCGAGAAATACGGCATCCGGAAGCTTAAAATTGCAGGACAGTGCCGAAGTGTCCAAACGTCCCTTGGAGTGCTTGCTTTATACGGTTATAGGAAACAATCTGAATATCGCCTCTCATTTTGAAGGACTGGAAAAAGCAAGGGAATGGGGTTTCAAAGTTCCAAAGGCCGTAAAACTCGTCAATTCCATTGATGAGGTTTTGGACTTTATAGAGTATTGGGATGTTCACAGATTTCAATTGCCTTTTGAAACTGATGGTGTTGTCATTAAGGTAAACAACTTGAAACAGCAGGAAGAACTGGGCTATACGGCCAAATCCCCGCGTTGGGCCATAGCCTATAAGTTTAAAGCCGAACAAGTTTCCACTCGATTAAATAGCATCACTTATCAGGTTGGCCGTACCGGAGCCGTTACACCGGTTGCTAATTTAGAACCTGTTGAATTGGCAGGCACCACTGTAAAACGGGCGTCATTACATAATGCTGACCAAATTGAAAAATTGGATATACGGGTAGGCGATGAGGTGTATGTGGAAAAAGGTGGTGAAATTATCCCCAAAATCATTGCTGTTGATTTGACGAAACGTCCGCTAAATTCAGTGGCAACCCAATATATTACACATTGCCCTGAATGTGATACCAAATTGGTAAGAACTGAGGGTGAAGCCCAACATTATTGCCCGAACTATAATGGGTGCAAACCACAGATTATTGGCCGCATTCAGCATTTCATTTCCAGAAAAGCCATGGATATTGAGGGTCTTGGAGGTGAAACCGTTGCGCTCTTGGTCAATGCAGGCTTGATTTCAAATTATTCCGATTTATATGAAGTGACCAAAGAACAGGTCATTCCATTGGAAAGAATGGCAGAAAAAAGTGCCGAAAACCTGATCAATGGCATTGAGGCATCCAAACAGATTCCATTTGAACGCGTATTATATGCCTTAGGAATTCGATATGTGGGTGAAACCGTAGCCAAAAAACTGGCAAAACACTATAAATCCATAGATGCATTGGCTCATGCTACGCTAATCGATTTGGTAACCGTTGATGAAATAGGAAATCGTATTGCTGAAAGTGTGATTGAATTTTTTGGTTCTGAAGCAAACAAGCATATTGTGGAACGATTGAAAGGGTTTGGTGTGCAATTGGAGATTTCAGCTGACCAACTGGTCAATCAGACCGACAAATTAAAAGGCCAAACTTTTGTGGTTTCAGGTGTTTTTGAGACCGTTTCGAGAGATGAACTAAAAAAACTCATTGAAGATAATGGCGGTAAGGTCTCGTCCTCAATCTCTTCAAAGACCAATTATGTTATCGCAGGTGAAAATATGGGCCCGAGCAAGCGGGATAAGGCAACTTCATTGGGAATTTCCATAATTTCCGAACTAGATTTTCTTAATTTAATTAAGTAAAATCTTACAAAATGTTAATTTTTATCGATTAAACGCATTTTTATTCGCTTAATTACAATTTTTTTATATATTTGTTTTGTGATTGTAAGATTTTAATAATGAAAGCAAAACATTTATTGGTATCAGGTTTAATTATTTTGAGTGTTGTTTTCCTCGGGCTTCAATTAATGAAGCATGAGATGTATGCCTCAGGAATAAGAGTAGTCTTAATGATATTGCTTATTATTTTATATACTCTTCAGGTGAAACCAAGAAATATCTATTTCATTCTGTTTTTAACTTTTTTCTCATTGGCACAGCTTATAGACTTTTTGGCATACTTCAATAGGCTAGGGCAATCAAAAAATATTGACTATATATATTTTATAGGAAATGGGTTGAATATTTTATCCTATACGTTTTTAATTCTTAAAGTTTTAAAAGGCATGAACATTAGAGAAGTCATTACCAAATTGCCGGTTTATATTGTCATTCTTGTTGTTTTGGATATATTTTGTGTTACTATAGTCACCGATGCCGCTAGAGGACTATCCATTTATGAATATTCGTTGGAATTTTTATATAATGCCGTAATTATGTCATTGCTGACTTTGGTGGTGATAAATTACATCCATAAAGTTAACAAAAAGGCCATGAATTTGTTGATTGGGTCTATTTTTATTGTCTTTTCAGAAACGATACAATTGGCATATTTTTATGTGCTTGAAATAAATGCGCTTAATGTACTGTGCTCATTATTTTTAGTGATTGCATTTCTATTCCTTTATATTCAGGCTGCTTTGGTGGAAACTGAAGAGCTGGACACATTTAAAGAACACTTAGAAGCTTAACTTCTTGCCAATATAAGGGATGTCTTTTTTATACTTATAAAGAATCACAAATGCCAGTATAAAAGTCATTAAAGCTGTAATAAACAATACACCACCATCATTATTAATTTGAATGCCCAATTGGGTCAAGTGCATGACTATGGCACCACCAATTACTCCAAGTGTCAACACAGCTCCCGCCCAAACTGTCTTGGGAACCAAAAGCAAAATGGCCGAGATCAATTCCAAAACACCTATAAAAATTCGACCATTGGGTTCCAGTCCAACTTTGGTAAAAATATAAACACTGTCTGGATGAGCCGTAAATTTAAAACGCAAGGTTTGAATTAAGATAATGGCAACCACGATTCGGAGGAATAACGGAAGATATTTTTTCATGATTAATTAGTTTGATTACCTTGGTCGAAGCACATTACTAAACTTATCAATCATTGTAAGAATTTTTTTTGATTAATTTTTATACAAGAATGGAAGTGCCGCTAGCTGCTTTATTTTTATCGTTATCAAAATAAAAATCAATACGCCCTAAATTAATGCCATAACACCCAACCTGGTTCACCAAAACGTCTTTACCTTCACTGTTTTTTTCAATAGTCGGTCTGGGCAAAAAAGTATGTGTGTGTCCACCTATGATCAAATCGATATCTTTTGTTGTACGGGCAAGTTTAAGATCACTAACTTTTTCAGAATTGTATTCATAACCAATATGTGATAAACAAATAACAAGATCACAGTTTTCATTGTCTTTAAGAATCCTCGTCATGTCTTGTGCTGTTTCAATAGGATCACGATATACGGTTTCCTTATACATGGTTTTATTGACCAAACCATCCAATTCAATACCAAGCCCAAAAACCCCAATTTTAATGCCGTCCAGAACAAAGGTTTTATAGGGTTTGACATGAGTGTCCATAACCGTATTTGAAAAATCATAATTGGCCGAAATGAATTCAAATTTCGCATGGTGCAATTGTGCATAAAGCCCATCAATGCCATTGTCAAAATCGTGGTTGCCAATGGTTGCCGCATCATATTTTAGCATGCTCATGAGCTTAAATTCCAATTCGCCACCATAATAATTAAAATAAGGCGTACCCTGAAAAATATCACCGGCGTCAAACAACAAGGTATTTGGGTTCTCCTTTCTTATGGATTCAATCAGACTATAGCGTCTTGCCACACCACCTTGGTTTGCGTTTCGTCCATCCTCGGGACCAAAAGGATCAATATGGCTGTGCACATCGTTGGTATGTAATATGGTGACCTGCTTTGAAGTACTTGAAAAAGATTGCAGTCCCAATCCGCTTAGGCCAATCAACGTACTTGCAGCAACTGATTGTTTTATAAAATGTCTTCTTTTCATTTTAGTTTAGTTTTTTAACTGAATGAACCGATCATCAATTATAGGATTAAGGGTGTCCTTCCTTGAAAAATAATCAATGAGCACATTTCTTATTTTATAATCCAAAGTATATAAACTGTCATTGGTTTTGAAAAAATTCATATTGTCGCCGCCTTCATATAAATAATCGTTTGTGGCCACAAAATAAGTTTTGTTTATATCTAAAGGTTGACCTTTAATTAGAACAGATTTAACATTAAAATCCTTACCCAGCACAAGTTTCAATCCCGAAATAGGATGGGCGCGTTTGGCTTTTGCCAGATAATCAATCAATTCCTCAACCTGTTTGCCCTTGAGTTCGACCACTACTACCGAATTTTCAAAAGGCATGACTTCATAGGCTGTTTTTGTGGTTACATTTCCCTTGGATATGATGGATCGAATACCGCCATGATTCAGTAAAACCATATCGATGTCATGCCCCGTTCTGCTTTTAAATATCGGATTGGATTCTTCAAATACAGCATCTGCCATTAAATTTCCGATGGCGGTATTGAGTTGTCCATCAGTTTTTGAATAGGTGTCCAAAGCATAGCAAAGGACGCTGTCCAAATCTTTGGCAACATGTTCTCTATAAGGCATAATGAACACTTCTATATCGGCATTGGCTTCCAGACTATCTGAAATGGGGATTTGTCTGCCTTCAATTTTATACAAATAGGATTCCTGTTTGCAAGCGCCTAAGATGACGAGGCCAAAACAAATGAAAAGATATTTTAATTTCATAGGATTATTGTGAAAAGTTAAGGGTTACATGTAACCACTTTTATTACTTTTGTACAAAGTATAAAGATAAATGTTTTTCAAGGCTTTTAAGGAGAAATCAAATCAAAAATATATCAACAAATTGTTAAGTGCCAGAAAAGCGGCCGTTGACAATAGAAAGATAAGCTCGGTTGGTGTAATTTTAAACGTTGATGAATTTATGGATTTTGAAGTTTTTAGAACCTATCTTAAAGGACTGGGTATTAAACCTCCTAAAATCAAGATTATCGCTTTTAATAAAGACGAAAAGGACGTTGATTTTCATTGGGAAACCTATTTTGGTCCCAAGGATTTTGGTTGGAATGGCAAGATAAATAAGATGGAATTGCAAACCTTCATTGAAACCGAATTTGACGCCCTTATCAGTTTTTATAAAGAAGATGTATTGGAACTTAATTCGGTTACCGCACAATCCAATGCAAATTTTAAAATTGGGCTGTCAAATACCGATCAAAGATTGTATGACCTGATCATAGATGTGAAACCCAAAGAGTTTGGGCTTTTTAAAGATGAACTAAGAAAATATTTAACCGTTTTAAATAAATTGTAATGACTAAATTTTATGGTACAGGAGTAGCCCTAATAACTCCTTTCAATTCTGATCTAAGCGTGGATTATGACGCTCTTACAAACATTGTAAACTATAATATTGACAATGGGACCAACTACTTGGTCGTAAGTGGGACCACAGGTGAAAGCGTGACCGTTTCCAAAGAAGAAAAGAAGCAGATTACCAAAACGGTTATTGATGCCAATAAAGGGCGTTTGCCTATAGTTTTGGGTATTGGGGGTAACAATACTGCCGCAATACTTCAAGAAATAAACACGACAGATTTCTCACAGATTGATGCCATCTTATCGGTGTCTCCGTATTACAGCAAACCAACACAAGAAGGACTTTACCAACATTTTAAAGTGATAGCTGAGGCATCGCCAGTCCCTGTCATCCTTTATAACGTGCCCGGTCGTACC
>DASWKU010000310.1:0-1558 GCA_036396455.1 Flavobacteriaceae bacterium | reverse complement strand
TTTTTATTTTATCTTTGGATCTAATGTTCTTTTTGAGATACCACAATGTACTTTTGTTTATTCCCAATCTCTTTCTCTCTTCTGGACTCATTGACAAAATCTTGTTTCTCAATTCCAAATTATCATCTCTATTAAGTTTGATTGGCGGTACCCTAATCTCCAATGTCTTTTTCTTTTCTGCAATAAATTGTGCCAACTGTGAAATGTTATTGTACAAAACATTCTGATACGCAAAATATTTTTTTCCATATGAAACCTTGAGGTTGAAGTTTGACTTTATCTTTTCAACTAACATCTTTGCAGTATCAGGTTTTAGTCTAATGTGATAGTTTTCAGTTAGTATGAAATCAGATTTTTTCAGTTTGTTTTCTTCTAGTAATTCAATTACCGATAAATCAATCACCATGTCTAGTCTTACAAGAATAACGTGGGATATGCACGTTATCAATTACATTAAACTAATTTAGTCTTAGGGACATAGAGACGGACAAAAGGATTCTTGGACATTTAGACATGACGACCTCATAATATGGGGAATGTTGATTTTTGTCTAAATGTCTAAATTTTTAGGCATAGAATTAGACAAAACATTAGACAAAAATTAGACATTTACCACTACTTTTGTCTAAATGTCTAATGAATTCAAGCACAAATTTTACTGAAAATATCTTTATGTGAAATTACAAGAAAACATATGTTATCAATAAAAAATCAAAACTTTGCTACAAATAATTGAAGATTGGTTTGGATGACATAATTTTGATGTTTTTAATAAAAATAGACATCAGATGGAAAAACAAAATGGTTTTAATTATTTTTATCAGATCATCCAACACAAAAAATGTCAATCTCAATTATTCAAAAAAAGGAACAAATCAAGTGTTTGCTGAACTGTCATATCATTTCATGCAGAATGTATGTGTTATCAATTACATTAAACTAATTTAGTCTCAAGAGAACAAAAAAAGAAACAACCAAAATAACATTTTTACAATTACAAATTACACAACGGGGTATAGATATAGGGATTTTTGTAATTTCGTAATTTTGTAATTAGTCCAAAGTACCCTACCTGAAAATTACGAAACTGATTACAAAACATGCAAAATGGACATATTTTCAACACGTTTCGTAATTTTAAGGACGCCTAGATTTTGGAAGTGATAAAAAATCAATTTTTTAAGCATTTGGTGAACTGCCGCATTTTTTCTAGCTTTTTGCAAAAAAATCGCTTGACATCATTACTGCACATGTTTTTCCATGGCCCCTTTGCCAAATTACAGATGGGTGTTTTTTCGATAAAATGAGTGAAAGAGCAGAGAGATGTTTCATTTATTTTACAGTATTTTTTAGATATTTGACTATCTCATTGTCTTTAATTTGTTTCAAAAATAATATGGTTGTAAGTAAAAATTAATGTCGTTCTATTTTTTAAAAAAATAATGTATCATAAAAACAAATAATATTTCCCGGTAAAATTTAAAAAATAATCATGTAATGTAATAAAATTCAGAAGACAGATAAAAAAATGAAAAACAATTCAAAAATATGATTTCTG
>DASWKU010000309.1:0-1643 GCA_036396455.1 Flavobacteriaceae bacterium | reverse complement strand
CGCTTCTCTGTTTCGTTGCTGTGAACGCGCTCATGCAACTGATTGCCCTTCGCAGTTAGAAAATTATCCTGCCAGAGCCGTTCTATATGAATATAAGCACACTGGCGCGGACAAAAGGCATAGTGTTGTAGAGCGGAAATGGGGATTGGATCATCCATGACCAATTTTATTTATCCAACACGGCGGATAAGTTTTACGCCATTAGGTATATTCGTTTCATCTACTGAAATTAGATAATCAGTAAACGCCCTGGGCGGTGTGGATTTATCCTTTAACTCCGCTGTAATGCGTTCAAAAAGATTATGCGCCGGCGCATTACCTAATTTACTGTCGTGCTTAAATACATACAGACCTCGAGCCGTCATCTCACCTCGTGCGGCTGAACGGTCATGCTCAAACATATTTTCCAAAGCTTGAAAAAGTAATTCAAGGTCATCATTCGAAAAACCTGTTTGTTGCGCAAGGTGTGCAGATATAAAACCGTGACTGACATACAGACCATATGGAACTGTAAATTTACGACCCATTGTGCCAACTTTCTCTAAATCCTTTTCATTAGTAACGGCTATTCGTGTTATTGAGTGTTCTTGGGAAATAATAGGATCAATTGATCGTGAGAATGTGAGTTGTACTGGACCTCTCACTTGGCCACAATTTACCTCAGTGGTCATAACTGCTCCAAAGGTACGAATATCGTAAAAATTTTCACACATCCAGCCAATTACCTTTCTGGCATCTTGTTCATTTTTAGGTAGTTTTTTCTGTTCCGGCTTTAATTTATAAGCCGCATATGCTTCTTTATGGAAATTATTAAGTACCGCTTTTTCTTTCACATAGATCCGATAACCCTGTTCAGTAGATTTGGTCATTTCAATGAAATTTCTGACTTTTCGTTTTAAACACACATCGGTTATCAATCCTTTCCCAGTTTCTGCATCAACCCTCGGTAAATTACCTGCATCCGGATCACCATTAGGGTTGCCGTCTTTTACATCTAACAAGTAAACAAAGTCATAGCGGTTATCCAAGCTCATGGTTTTTCTCCTGGTTCATTTGAAGGTTTTTTGGTAAAAAGATCCTGACGTTGATGATAGTAGCCAACAGCAAATCTGCCTTGATCCTGAAGTGACAGATTTGCAGGAATATTGTCTGGTACTTCTAACATAATTTCCCCAATCAACTTTTCGTAGTAAATCTGGCTTGACTCTTTTAATTTCGCTACATGATGGTTTTTAAGTTTTAGAAGAGTAGGAAATACTGTAACGGGGCTACAGCTTGCCGACCCGTAATATTTTTCACGTATCGTTTCAATATTTAACGCGTCTCGTTGTATTTTTTCTAGCGTTGCGAAAAGCCTGCCTAGTCTATAAGCCGTATTTGAATTTTCTTTGTCCAGAGCCACTTTAATTCCCTCCGTATTATGAATTCGGTTTAAATAAGCCTTGATAATTGCTGCACGGGGATAACTAACATCTTGTTCAGATTTGCATCGCCTGATAGCAGCAGCAAAAAGAGTGTATGGGTAGGGTCGTCCTGTAAGTATGCTCTGCATTACTTCACCACCAAGATTAGGTGGAATATTTTTACTCTCACCCTGGACTGCAATATTCTTTAATAAATAATATAAGGGAAGATATTCCAGT
>DASWKU010000308.1:0-2070 GCA_036396455.1 Flavobacteriaceae bacterium | reverse complement strand
AATGTGCTTTCCTATAAAAAAATTATAAATTATATATCGGACAATAAAATTAATGCTAAGGCAAAATTTAAAATTCTTCCAAAAAATTCTAACTTTATCATCGGCAGTAATAGCTCCAAAAGTAGAGGGGAAGTCATTATTTTCAAGAACAATTAATTAAAGAAGTTTTAATAAAACACATCTTTTTTTATTAATTTTGCAAGCAGAAACCAAAAAAACACCGTTGTACTAAAGATATGGCAAAATTTGAACTTAAACTCCCAAAAATGGGAGAGAGTGTTGCAGAAGCTACAATAACATCGTGGTTGAAAAACATTGGCGACACTATTGAAATGGATGAAGCCGTTTTGGAAATAGCCACTGATAAAGTTGATAGTGAAATACCAAGTGAAATTGATGGTGTATTGGTGGAGAAGCTGTTTAATGTGGACGATGTGGTACAAGTTGGTCAAACCATTGCCATCATTGAAACCGATGGTGAAGTGCCTTTAGATGTTACTGAGCCTGAAACCGAATCGGTTAAAGAAGAAACCGTTCCCGAGCCAGAATCTGTAGCACAAGTTCTCAAAACTGTTGAGGTTGCCCAACAAACCGTTGCTCCAGTAGCACCTTCTGCCGACCGTTTTTATTCGCCATTGGTTAAAAATATTGCCAAACAGGAAGGGATTTCACAGGCCGAATTGGATGTCATTCCAGGTACGGGAAAAGATAATCGTGTTACAAAAAACGATATTCTTGCGTATTTGGGACAACGAAGAGATCAACCTATCATAAAACCTGAACCCGTACCAACTAAAGAAACTCCAAAAATTTCACCAATTCAGGTAAATGGCGCAGAACAGCCTAAAGAGGCTTCTGTTATGAGTGGGGAGGACGAAATCATTGAAATGACCAGAATGGGCAAACTTATTGCCCATCACATGATCGAGTCGGTACAAACTTCAGCACATGTGCAAAGCTTTATTGAGGCCGATGTCACTAAAATATGGAACTGGCGCAACAGGGTAAAAGACGAATTTTTAAAACGTGAAGGAGAGAATTTAACCTTTACACCCATTTTCATGGAAGCGGTTGCAAAGGCACTTCGTGATTTCCCAATGATGAATATCTCTGTACAGGGAGATTCCATTATAAAAAAGAAACATATCAATTTGGGAATGGCAACGGCGTTGCAGGATGGCAATTTAATTGTTCCCGTTATCAAGGATGCCGATCAGCTCAATCTCGTTGGTATGATCAAAAAAGTGAATGATTTGGCAAATCGCGCACGTCTAAATCAGTTGAGACCTGATGATATTCAGGATGGAACTTATACCGTTACCAATGTTGGTACTTTTGGCAGCATCATGGGCACCCCAATTATCAACCAGCCACAGGTTGGCATTTTGGCACTTGGCGCCATAAGAAAAGTGCCGGCGGTTGTTGAGACTGCCGAAGGTGATTTTATTGGTATTCGCTATCGCATGTTTATGTCGCATTCCTATGACCATCGCGTTGTAAATGGTGCGCTTGGCGGACAATTTGTAAAGGCGGTAAAGGATTATTTGGAAGCTTGGGACAGTAACAGAGAGATTTAAACATTAAAAAAACAGTAACCAAGCCTGACCTTCAAGATGGTTAGGTTTTTTTATTTTTGTCTATTAAAAAGCAGTAAAACAGAATAATTAATGAAGCTAAATCTTTCAAAACCCATTTGCTTTTTCGATTTGGAAACTACCGGAGTCAATATTACCAATGATCGAATTGTTGAAATTGCCATATTAAAAGTGCATCCAGATGGTAAGGAGGAAAGCAAAACATGGTTGATCAATCCCGAAATGCCCATCCCAAAAGAGGTAACGGCCATCCATGGCATTTCGGATGCCGACGTGGCAGATCAGCCTACCTTCAAACAATTGGCCAAAGAAATTCACAACATGATCAAGGATTCCGATTTGGGAGGTTTTAATTCCAATCGCTTTGATATTCCGTTATTGGCTGAAGAAATGCTGCGTGCCGAAGTGGATTTTGAAATGAAAAACCGCGTGGCCATAGATGTGCAGACTATTTTTCACAAGATGGAACAGCGTA
>DASWKU010000307.1:0-7600 GCA_036396455.1 Flavobacteriaceae bacterium | reverse complement strand
GGTGTTGCCTTAATAAATTCATATACAGATTTATTGGACAATCATATTATTAACGGACTTGTACGATTCACTACAGGGCTAATGACAGTGCTTGCCATTGCTCTTGGCTTATTTATAACCATGCTCATTTTTCAATTAAATTAATATCATGGAGGCAATAATTGAACTATTGGAAGTGTCCATCTGGTCAGGAATAGCAGCTCTTGGATTTGGAGTGCTGTTCAATATCCCAAGAGGCACTATAGTCACCGTATTTATATTGGGATTTTCCGCAGGGTTTCTTAAATTTTTGCTATTAAGTTTTGACTTCAACATTGTTCTGGCAACGTTTTTGGCCGTGTTTTTCATTGCCATGGGATGTATCCCAATTGCCCATAAAATTCACCATCCACCAGTTGTTTTTTGTATTCCTCCCGTCATACCTATGATTCCTGGTTATTATGCGTATGAAACTGTGTTGTCCGTCATGAATTTTATTTTTATCGAAAAAGATACGGTCAAAAGAATTGCGCTCATGGATTCCATATTTTCGAATGGATTTACCATGTTTTTTATATTGATTTCCATAACTGCCGGTATATCTTTGCCTATGTTGATATTGAGAAAATATTCGGTTAAAAAGATTGAAGAATAGTTCACGGTGTTCAGTGGCAGGATGCAATTAATATGCTAGGGTTATCATTTTAAAGATTTTGGTTATTCAAATCAAAAAAAATGAAATCAATAAAACATAAAAAGCAATTTTTAGATTATCTTTAAATGCTTACTTTAAGGCAATAACATAATTTCTATTAACTCTAATCTTAAAAAAAATGAAATTTTTAGTATCTTTTTTTATGTGCATCACGGCATTTTTTGCTACGGCACAAGACCAGGTCGTGCAATCCAACATTAATGGCTTACTGGGCTACAATCAAGGCCAGATCGCGGCTTTGGCCCAAGAGTTTTCTGAAGACCAATACGACTGGCGACCTTCCGAAGGTGTAAGAAGCGTTAGGGAAACCATTTTACATTTGGCATCGGCAAACTACTATATAGCTTCAGGACTAGGCTTTACAACGCCCGAGGATGTGGATATGCAAGCCATAGAACAAATTACCGGAAAAGAAAATGTCATTGCAGCCTTGAACAAATCGTTTGAATTTGTCAAGGAAAAGCTCGGTCAAATCCCTTCTTCTGATTTTGAAAAGGAAGTGGATCTAGGCTTTATGAAAACGAGTACACTATCTGGGATGTTGATTATTTTGGACCACAGTGGCGAACACAAAGGACAATTAATAGCTTATGCCCGGTCCAATGGTGTTGTTCCGCCTTGGAGCAAATAAAATAATATTGTAACCCGTTGTGCATTTTGAACAGATTTCCTCGATTTTTTCCCCTCCCTAGAGGGTGAATCGAAGAAATCTTCATTCCATCCCTGCCTGCCGGCAGGCAGGCTTTAGGATTAGAGGCAAAGAATGAAGATTTAGATCCATATTAATTTCAAAATTATCAAACTGTACAATGGGTGTATTGTAAAACTTTAAATCCCAATCGCCTTTAGTTTAAAAGCTAAAGGCTGTTTTGTGTAAACTACATTTGAACACAAAAACAGCGATTAAAAATGCGATAAAAAGAAATAATAAAAATATCTTTACAACACATTTTTCCTTTTACAAATTACAATAGTTATCGATATGAAATTCAAATTTTTAGGCATCCTCGCTTTAAGTTTTATGCTATTAAACACAGTAAATGCTGGGGCCAAATGGGGACCAACGGGACATCGTACCGTGGGTGAAATTGCCAGTAAATATCTTTCTCCCAAAGCAAAACGGGAAATAAAACGGCTTCTTAATAAAGAGTCATTGGCTTTTGCTTCAACTTTTGCTGATGAAATTAAGTCCGATAAAAGGTATAACAAATTCTATACTTGGCATTACATTAATATGCCGATGGAAGCTGACTACGATGTTTCGAAGCAAAATCCGGAAGGCGATTTGGTTTCGGGCATTGCCTATTGCAAATCGGTGATCGCGGATAAAAATGCTTCTGATGGAGACAAGGCGTTTTATTTAAAACTTTTAATACATTTTATTGGTGATCTACACCAACCCATGCATATTGGGCTTGAAGAAGACAAAGGCGGAAATGATTTTAAGGTGCAATGGTTTTATAAAGATACCAATTTACATAGTGTATGGGACAGTAAAATGATCGATGATTATGGCATGAGCTATAGCGAATTGGCCAAAAATGCCGATCATTTGACCAAAGATGAAATCAAGGAACTGCAAAAAGGCACCGTGATCGATTGGGTAAACGAAACGCACAAGCTTACAAGAGAGGTTTATGGCTCCGTAAACCAAGGTGATAACCTGCGTTATGAGTACTCTTATAAATTTTTAAACGTAGCCCGCAAGCAAATGCAAATTGCGGGCATTAGATTGGCAAAAACGCTGAATGATTTGTTTTAAAAATCTGTTATTCCTTAATTAGTTTTTTTGTTGCTTTTCCTTCAGGGCTTTCAATATTTAAAAAATAGAGACCGTTGGATAGCGATTGAATGTCCAAATCATTGTTTCCGGAAACAAAAGCTCCCTTATTCACTTCCTGGCCAAACAGGTTTGTTAAACTATAGCTTGCATCTACTTTTAGATTGACATTGATTTTATCCTTGGTTGGGTTTGGAAAAATCAACACTTCGTCTGTGTTTAACTCTTCGATTCCCAAAGCACAGGTTGTATTGTAACTTGCCCCGACGTCTTTTGACCAATTGGCTTTTGCATTGGCTTGGGCTACATCATCAACCTGAATACAGGTAAGGCTTGAATTATCCTGCGCCCACATCCAATCCAAACTACCATTTGCACCATTTTTTAGGTTTAAGGAGGTCAATTGATTTTGATTGCAATAAAATTCTAAAAGATTTGGCAACATACTAACATCGGCACTTGTGAAATTGTTGATGCCAATATCAAAATATTCAAGTCCAGTATTATTAGCATAATCTAGACTTGACAAATTGTTACAACAGGCCCACAACGTTACAAGTGTTGTGGTATTTGGTAATGTAAGGCTTGATAAGGATGGATTGTTCGTACAGTCAAAATATGTGAGATTAGTACAATTAGATGCATCTAAACTAGTAAGATTATTTGAATAAATTTCCAATTGATCCAATTGTGAGTTATTATCAAGATTTAAACCACTTAACAAATTATCACCAGCATAAAGGATTTGTAAATTAAAAAGGTTACTAATATCCAGCGTTGAAATTTGATTTTCCCAACATCTTAAATCTATCAAACTAGTATTTGAGGAAACATCTAAATTCATAAGGTTATTATTATTTACACTTAAGAATAGTAAGTTAGGATGGTTGGTTAAATTAATTGATGAGATTTGGTTATTTCCACAAACTAAACTTTGCAAGTCTGTGTTATTGCTAATATCCAAAGAAGTCAATTGGTTATTTGTGCAATTAATAGAGTATAGTGATATCGTGTTTGGCAATAATAAGCTATTTATCATATTCAAGCGACAGTTCAATACTTCTAACGACAAATTGTTTGTTAAATCCAAAGTACCTGATATTTGATTACTCCTACATTCCAACCATTCTAAAGCAATAAAATCCTCAATCCCTGTTAAGTCGCTTATACCTAGAGAATTTACTACAAGTGTAGTTACCCCACTTATTTTAGACGTAGTTACCAAACCGTTGCCATTGGTACCATCGCCCATACTTGACGGATCACCAACAGAAACAACGATTCCACTTGCATTATGGGTTTCTAAGTAGTTTTCAAAATTAGCATCTGGAACCGATGTTGTTTGAGCATAGGTTAAAAAACAGGATAGGGCAAGAATCAAAGTGAGTAGTCTTGTTTTCATAATATAGTATTAGTTTAGTCAATAACATAACATGAATAGAAAAGCGCATATAATTAGTGGCTTAAAAGTTCTATAGAAATGAGGCTTTACGGAATGAAAAAATCAAGGGGAAATTTCTTACCTCCTAAAAATAGAAAAAATTTTAAATATACGCAACTGATAAACAGATAATTAGACAGTAAAACAAAAAAAACAACCAAAAATAGCCATTTTTATTGCCGTTAAATGAACTACCTCGAAGCCGAGCCAACTAAGTATCTGAATCAAGACCGCTGAGAAACAAGAGTCAAGACTGCTACGCTACAAGAGTCAAGAAACTAGACTTCTTCAGGCTCTAGGCTCTAGGTTCTAGGCTCTATGTCTCTTGGTTCTTTGCATAACCTGATATTATATGCAATACCCAAAGTAGAGCCTTTGGGAACTCCATGATTAAATATGCAACGCTCTATCCTCTGTAGCTGCAAGAGCCGCTTCCTTAATGGCCTCGGTAAAGGTAGGATGTGCATGGGACATACGGGAAACATCTTCTGCTGAGGCACGATATTCCATGGCTACAACGGCTTCGGCAATCATATCGGCGGCACGGGCGCCTATCATGTGGACACCCAAAATTTCATCGGTGGTTTTGTCTGCAAGGATTTTTACAAAGCCATCCAAATCCATACTCGCTCTGCTACGAGCCAATGCCCGCATTGGAAATTGCCCTGTTTTGTAAGCTATACCTGCTTCTTGTAATTGCTCTTCGGTTTTGCCAACTGAAGCTACCTCGGGCCATGTATAAACTACGCCAGGAATTAAATTATAATCAATATGTGGTTTTTGTCCGGCCAAGGTTTCGGCCACAAAAACGCCTTCTTCTTCGGCTTTATGGGCCAACATCGCACCTTTGACCACATCGCCTATCGCATAAATATTGCTGACATTGGTCTGTAAATGGACATTGACCTCTATTTGGCCACTATCGGTGAGTTTCACTCCTGCTGCTTCAGCGTTTAATCCTTCAGTATACGGACGACGACCCACAGAAACCAAACAATAATCCCCGGAAAAAGTGACCTCATTACCTTTTTTATCATCGGCCTTTACAATCACTTCATTTCCTTTTCGTTCAACCAATTTGACTTTGTGTGAAACATTGATGCTGAATTTTTGCTTCTTCAATACCTTGTTCAACTCTTTTGATAAGCCCGAATCCATGGTCGGGATAATGCGATCCATAAATTCCACAACAGTAACTTCAGACCCCAATCGTTTGTAAACCTGACCAAGTTCCAAGCCAATAACCCCACCACCTATTACAATGAGATGTTTAGGAATTTCAGTCAATTTTAAAGCTTCTGTGGACGTTATAACCCGTTCTTTATCAAGAGTTATAAAAGGCAAGCTTGAAGGTTTGCTTCCTGTGGCAATGATGGTATTTTTGGCTTCAATTTCAGTGGTCTCCTTGCCAGAAATAGTAATATGAGTAGCATCCTTAAAACTGCCCAGACCTTCATAAACATCAATCTTGTTTTTCTTCATCAGGAAATCAATTCCGCCTATAGTTTGGTCAACAACGGCCTGTTTACGGGCAATCATTTGCTTAAGGTTGACTTTAATGTCTCCCGGGATATCAATTCCATGTTCTTCAAAATGTTTTATGGCATCCTCATAATGGTGTGAAGAATCCAACAAAGCTTTACTGGGAATACAACCCACATTCAAACAGGTGCCTCCCAATGTTGGGTATTTTTCAATGATTGCGGTTTTCAAGCCCAATTGCGCACAACGGATTGCGGCTACATAACCTCCAGGTCCAGAGCCAATTATGGCTACATCGTAAGTGTTCATATAATTTTACTTTCAATTAAAAAGATTCCCACTTCTGCCTGTCGGCAGACGGTTTCGTGGGTAAGGTTACAAAAGTACAAATTTTGATTTACGCAATCCTATAGGTATTGAGCATATTTTTTTGTATTTTACAGAGTGTATAATCCTTAAAATTACTTTAATCATGGAAGATCATGTTTACAAAAAAATTGAAATTGTTGGAACTTCAGAAACTTCGAGTGATGATGCCGTTCAAAATGCATTGGCAAAAGCTTCCAAATCCGTACAAAATCTGCGTTGGTTTGAAATCTTGGATAGCAGAGGTAGTATAAAAAATGGTAAAGTTGAACATTGGCAGGTTACCATCAAGCTAGGCTTTACCATGAAGTAATTTAATACAGTGGAATTTTTGTTTCTTTTGCGCCTAATGACATAAGATAATCCTTAACTTCAAGTGCGTCATCACCACCTTTATTGGCATGATGCAATAAAGTCAAACCATGTGGTCCTTTTGCATTAAGTATGCTAGGTGAAAAATCCAGCATAAGTTTAATGATATCCAATCGGCCAAACAACGCCATCGTAAAAATATTGGCCTGTGCTCCGTGATCTAAAAAGTATTGCACCAATTCTTTATTTCCAACATGACTCGCGGCCCCAAGACCTGTTTCAAAATCACCAAATTTCCAATCATGTGCAGCATTAAGCAAGGTTGGATGTTCTGCCAATAGTTCTTTGACACGGTCTGGGTCGTTATGAGATTTACCTACAAACTCCTGGACCAAAGCTTTGTCCAATTGAGGTTCGTCTTCCAATTTTGTAAAAGAAAACAAGGTTGTTGTTGGAATTAACAAAGAGGCTATTCCTGCTGATTTAATAAACTGACTACGTTGCATAATGGATTAGTTTTTAGAAAAATAATCAAAATTAATTGTAATACACTGCTGTTTAACACTGTCTTATGTTAATATTTATGAGGGAAAGCCCAACATACTCCCCATGCCAACCGTAAACAACCATGAGCCATAAATGGCATGTTCAATGGAAACCAGCAATGTCGATTTGGTTTTGTTAAAAGTGAGCGCAAAAAGAATGCCTCCTAAAAATGTAAGTACCATGACCAAGGCATTTTTGAAAAAAATATGTCCCAGTGAAAACACGATGGCATTGAGAAAAAGAAACAGTTTTTCATTGGAAAACAATACTTGATAACGCTGAAAAAAGAAAGTTCTATAAATCAATTCTTGAGGATATACCGAAAAAATACTATATATAAAAAGAATAAAAATCCACAGCTTGGGTTTATTGCGCAGTACTTCAAACAAATTTTCTCTGTCAGTAATCCAAACAAATAGTGAAGTTATTAAGGCAATTAAAACCAATTTCACTATGGTCTCTTTCCAAAATAACTTCCAGTTTAAGTTTGGTGCTATTTTAAACGTGTTTTTTTCGATTTTAAGTAAAATGAAGATGATATATAAAAATCCGAGAAAACCAATAATCAATTTAATTTGCCAAGGATATTGCAGTGCAAAACTTATCGGAAGAACTATAAAAATGATAAAAAACTCGGTCAGTTTGTAGTTTACAGATTTCATTCGCTAAATCGTTATTGCTGTGCTGTGCTTCACTTCACTGATTACAAACATGCTATGTGTACTCCCAATGTGATCTATTGACGTTAATTTATTGACCACAAATTCCCTGAACGCTTGCATATCCTTGACCAAAACCTTCAATAAATAATCGTAATCCCCACTGATGTGGTAACACTCCAACACCTCAACCAAATTGGCAACGTCCTTTTCAAATTTCATCACATAATCCTGACTATGTTGGACCAATTTAATATGGCAAAACGCGACAAAGGCTTTCTCGACATGTTCTTTGTTGACCAATGCCACATACCTATTGA
>DASWKU010000306.1:0-3223 GCA_036396455.1 Flavobacteriaceae bacterium | reverse complement strand
TCAATAGTTAGGCGTTTGGCAAAAGCCACATCATGTTTATCGGTGATTTTGGAATACTCCAACACCTGAAAATACGTACCCTTTGAAGGAATGAATGTAAATTTGGAATCTTTGATTAGGCTTAAAAACAAATCCCTTTTTTTCTGGTAAAACTCTGACAATCCCAAATAATGATTCGGTTCTTGCAAATACTCTGCCAGGGCAATTTGCATGGGATGGTTTACACTAAACACATTAAACTGGTGCACTTTTTGAAATTCGTGCATCAGGTCCTTGGGAGCGCAACAATAGCCCACTTTCCAGCCTGTATTATGAAATATTTTTCCAAAGGAGGCTGCCACAAAACTTCTCATTTTCAAATCTGGGAACAAACATGCGCTTTGATGAGTTTCACCATCAAAAATAATATGTTCGTAAACCTCGTCACTCAATAGCATAATGTCTGTGCCTTTTAATAAGGCCTGTAGCTGTAACATATCATCTTTTGTAAACACATTGCCGCTTGGGTTTTGTGGTGTGTTGATGATGACCAATTTTGTGTTCCCGTTAATCTTTCCTTTTACGATATTCCAATCCACTTTATAATGGGGAGCTTTTAATTGAACAGAAACAGTTTTACCGCCGTTAAGTTCTATGGCAGGCTCATAACAGTCGTAAGCCGGTCTAAAAATAATGACCTCATCGTTTGGTCTTATAAAAGCTGAAATAGCAGTAAAAATGGCTTGGGTCGCTCCCGCAGTAATAGTGATTTCAGTTTCAGGGTTGTAACTGGTATTGTAGAGTTTTTCAAATTTTTTTGAAATGACTTGCCGCAATTCCAAACTTCCTGCCATAGGTGCGTATTGATTGTAACCCGAATTCATGGCTTTGGATACCAAATCAATAAGCTTTTGGTCGCCCTTAAAATTTGGAAATCCTTGGGAAAGGTTAATGGCGTTATGCTGCGTTGCCAAGGCACTCATTACCGTGAAAATGGTGGTGCCTACACTTGGAAGTTTTGAGTTGTGTTTCATGTTTTAAAGATACACTAAATGTCCTGATTCTTGTGTCTAGCAGCGGAGCGGTCTAGCATCTATTTCAATCATTTTGTCCTATAGCGATGTAAACCAGTACATCATTAATGCATTTGTTGAGTTCGCTTTTAATTTCCTTTTCCCAAAACCTGAAAACCGTATATCCCATAGTATTCAGTTGCCGATTCACTTCCCGGTCGCGCTGCATATTACGTTCAATTTTTGGAATCCAAAAGCCACGATTGTTTTTTATTTTGTCCTTGCGTTCATCCCAATTGTAACCATGCCAAAATTCGCCATCAATAAAAATGGCCAATTTGTACTTTTGAATGGAAACATCGGGTTTTCCCGGCAATTTTTTGCTGTCCACACGATAACGGACTCCTTCTTTCCATAATGCTTTTCTAAAGAGCAATTCGGGTTTGGTGTTTTTACTGCGTATTTTGCTCATGATTTTTGAGCGTTTTTTAGTGGTGTAAAAACCGGAGGCCTCGTTAAAACGGGGGACTTTTATTTTGTTATCTTCGTAAGACATAATCATCTTCCAAATTATAAATAAAATGGGTCAATTAAAAAATAAATGTATTCAAAATCTCATGATTTATATTGTAACTTTGAATTCCAACTTTACTAGAAGAAAGAATGACTAAAAAAGAAGATCAGAAAATAAGCCAGGGAATAAAAAAGGTTGTTTCTGAATTAATGGATAGTGTAATGAATAAAGTTCTCTTAACCGACCCATTTATTAAAGAAAAACATCATTCAACCAAACCTCTTTATGCTGCTCTTGTACCAGATGAGATTTTCAAAGGCTCACACTTTGAGCGACGTTTTGTAACTCCTTTTGGTGGTGTTTGGGAAAAACTTGCTCAAGTAGTAGCGAATGATTACCATGGGAACTGTTCAATGGGACATGTTGTAAATGGAGAAGTTGGAAGCGAGAGTTTAAGACGTATTCAAGAAGTGCTTAACAAACTTGAACATAAGAAAAAAGGGGAAGAAAAAGTAAAACCAAATTGGGAAAAAGAGCTTAAATATATCCTTGCAGGGGGAGGTAAACCTATCCCTACAAGTGTAGTTTGTGATATTTTTATTGACAGTAAAAAGACGGGACAAAAATATGCTTTTGAATTAAAAGGTCCATTGCCTAATAGTGACCAAACCAAGGTGAGTAAAGAAAAAATGTTCAAACTATTGGCTATGAGTCCTCAAAAAGTTGATTTCTCTTATTATTCTTTGCCATACAATCCTTATGGGAAAAAGGAAGATTATAACTGGGGTTTCCCAATGAGATGGTTTGATATGCACAATGATTCATCTGTTTTAATTGGCAATGAATTTTGGGAATTAATCGGAGGAAGAGGTACTTATAAGAATTTCATCAATGAAATAAACAATTTGGGTTTGGAATATAGAGAAAGGATTTACAGAGAATTTTTAGGTATTGAGCCACCTGAAGGTTATAAAGACAATAAATTGCAATAAGTCAAGAATATGGATAAAGAAAATTTTACGTTTATTGATTTGTTTGCAGGCATTGGAGGTTTCAAAATGGCATTGTCAAATAATGGTGGAAAATGTATTGCCTTTAGTGAAGTTAATAAAGATGCCATTAGTACATATTGTGAGAATTATGGGATTAAAGAAAAAGAAAATTTAGGAGACATAACAAAAATTGAAGATTTGCCTAAACATGATTTGCTGACAGCAGGAGTACCATGCCAAAGCTGGTCTATTGCTGGAAAAAATTTAGGATTTGATGATGATAGAGGACAACTTTGGAATGACACGATTTATTTGTTGCAAAAATCCCAGCCAAAAGCATTTATTTTTGAAAATGTAAAAGGTCTTGCAGACCCTAGAAACCGAAAAGCCTTACTCTATATTTTAGATAAGATAAAAAATGCTGGATATTTTACAAAATACCAAGTCATTAATTCTTTTGATTATGGCGTTCCTCAAAATAGACAAAGATTATATATCATTGGATTTAAAGAAAAACAATTTTTAGATATGTTTACAATTCCAATGCCGAACAAAGAAAAAAACACATTAGGCAATATTTTAGGAGTGTCAACAAACATAAAAATGCCAAAGAGTTTTGGGCAAAAAGATTTATTTGGAAACATTCAAATTAAAAAAGAAAAAAATTCTTTTGATAAGGATTCTTTGAATGCTTTCTTCCAATTCAATGATTTGAGAAATGGAAA
>DASWKU010000305.1:0-8774 GCA_036396455.1 Flavobacteriaceae bacterium | reverse complement strand
ATACTCCCGAAAGCTATCGGGATGGCTTTAAGGGAACAATAAATATTTGCAGATGAAAAAGAAATTACTGCTATTAGGTCTATTGATGTGTCATTATTTTTCTTTTTGCCAAATTCAGGATGCTTGGGTCTATCTTACGGACAAAGAGAATGTTCAAGCATCAATTGATAATCCCATTACCATTCTCACACAAAAAGCCATAGACAGGAAAAGTGCGCATGGTGTGGTTGTTGACGAACGGGATGTTCCGGTAAATGAAAACTATATTTCGCAACTAAAAATGCAGACTGGGATCACGGTCATGGCAAAGTCCAAATGGTTCAATGCCGTTCATGTAAGAGGAAGTGAGGTCGATATTAACGCACTTTCAAGTTTAGGTTTTGTGGCAAGTATCGATTTTGCCGACAAAAGTCTGAACACTGCCAGAACAGCACAACCAAAAAACAAGTTCAGTGTTGAGGAATCCCAATACGATTTTGTTTATGGAAGTACCCAGCCCCAAGTGGAAATGATCGATGCCGATGATTTGCATCTTCAGGATTTTACGGGAGAGGGCATGACAGTCGCGGTGATAGATGCGGGATTTCCAAATGTGAATACCATGGCGGCATTCCAGAGGTTAAGGGATAATGGTGACCTGCTTGATGGCTATGATTTTGTGGATCGCACTTCAAATGTTTATGCCTTTACAGGAAGCAATCACGGCACAAAAGTACTGAGCACCATGGCTGGTTTTATCCAGGACCAATATGTTGGAACCGCTCCAGACGCCTCCTATTATTTGTTCAGGACCGAAGATGTGAACAGTGAAAACCCTGTTGAAGAAAGCTATTGGGTTGAGGCTGCCGAACGTGCCGATAGTTTAGGGGTTGATGTAATCAATTCGTCTTTGGGATATGGAAGTTTTTATGATAACAGCAATTATAATTATGCGGCTTCTGATTTTAATGGGCTTATAGCCTATGTAACAAGAGGAGCAAATATAGCTTTTGAAAAAGGCTTACTAATAGTTAATTCTGCAGGAAATGAAGGAGATGCTGGCGTTAACGCACCAGCTGATTCAGAGTATGTTTTTTCAATAGGTGCTGTGGATGCCAATGGGATTATTGCATGGTTTAGCTCTCGAGGCAGTGCCTATCAACTTACCCAAAAACCCGATGTGGTGGCCCAAGGCAAAGGTGCTTATGTGGTAAGTGAAACAGGGTCAATTGTTGCCAATGACGGAACTTCATTTAGTTCTCCAATAATGGCTGGAGGCGTGACTTCTCTATGGCAGGCTTTGCCCAATGCCACGAATGCTGAAGTTATGGATTATGTACGTCAGTCGGCGTCACAATATACAACACCAGATTATGATTATGGTTACGGTATCCCAGATTTGGGATTGGCTTTAAATATTGGGTTATCACTTGAAAAAGATGACCTATCGGAAATTAAGATATTTCCAAATCCCGTAAACCTTATTTTATACATCAAAGTCCCTGAGGATTTTGAACAATCTACAATATCCATTTATAACGTGTTGGGAAAATTGGTATTGCAAAAGAACATCACGGAGACTGTCAATCCAATTGATGTATCTTCAATAGCTTCGGGATTGTACATTGTAAATCTTCAGTCAGAACAAACGACAAAAACATTCAAACTTATCAAATCCTAGATGGCCAACAGAATTACCGAGTTATTTCATATCCAATATCCAATTGTTCAGGCAGGAATGGTATGGAACAGTGGTTGGAGGCTTGCCTCTGCTTCGAGCAATGCAGGAATTTTGGGACTGATTGGTGCAGGTTCCATGTACCCTGAAGTGTTGCGGGAACATATTCAAAAATGTAAAAAAGCCACCGATAAACCTTTTGGCGTGAATGTGCCCATGTTGTATCCCGATATTGAAAAAATCATGGATATTATTGTTGAAGAGGATGTTAAGATTGTGTTCACCTCGGCGGGAAACCCAAAAACGTGGACCGCTTGGTTAAAGGAAAAAGGTATTACGGTTGTTCACGTGGTAAGCAGTGTTAAGTTTGCCCTTAAAGCACAAGAGGCTGGAGTTGATGCTGTAGTGACTGAAGGTTTTGAAGCTGGAGGGCATAATGGGAGGGAAGAAACCACAACGTTGACTTTAATACCTATGGTTAAGGAACAGCTTAAAATACCACTTATTGCAGCAGGAGGTATAGCTACGGGAAAAGCCATGTTGGCGACCATGATTCTTGGTGCCGATGGGGTTCAGGTGGGGAGCAGGTTCGCCGCGAGTGAGGAATCTTCGGCACATCAGGCCTTTAAACAAGCCATAGTCAGTGCCAAGGAAGGCGATACACAATTGACTTTAAAGGAATTGGCGCCAGTACGCATGATGAAAAATAAGTTTTTTGAAGAGATCCAAGCACTGTACAAAACGGCTCCGACGGTAGAGCAATTAAAGACACTTTTGGGTAGGGCAAGGGCGAAACGTGGAATGTTTGAAGGCGATCTGGAAGAAGGCGAACTGGAAATTGGACAAATATCTGGATTGATCCATGATATCAAACCTGTGGCACAAATTGTGGAGGATTTGATGCGGGAATTTGAGGAGGCCAAACAAGCCGTTTCTAAATTGTAGAAAAACCATCTATTGCTTCTCTGATTCTTGGGTAATTGTGGTTTTGTATAATCTACTCGCCCCATTTTCGTAATTATTAAAGTGTGCCTTGAGTTCTTCCATATTTACAGAGGACTTCAAAGTTATGGACTTCAATCGTTTGCTCGTAAAATACAAGGTGTTTGTTTTGGTATCTACAAATGGGCAATAGTCCATTTTATCGGAATTGATATCAGGGCCCATATTTTTGGCTTGTGTCCAACCATTACTGTTATGGTAACTAATGTATAAATCGCCACTTCCAAAACCATCTTCTCTATTGTAGCAAGTATAAATCATATAAGATTCATCAGGAGCTACAAAAGCATTAAATTCATAACTATTGGAATTTATGCCGTTATCAAGACGTTTTGGTTCAGAATAATTCCCATTCTTATATTCACTGACATAGATATCATCTTTTTGATTCAATTCAGGATTATCCAAGGTAAAGTAGAGATTTTTTGATTTTGTAATAACTGGATAAAACTCATCCATTTTGGTATTGATTGGAAATCCTATATTTTTAGGGGTTGACCATTCAGCTTCCAAAGTTGTTCTAGTTACATACCATATATCAAAATCCTTGGTCTCGGTTGAAGAAGAATCCATTGGTCTATTCGATACAAAATATAAGGTTAATCCATCGTCTGAAAAAAAAGGTTCAAGATCAAAATATTGACCTGAAAATGAAACAACTTCTGGTTTACTCCATTGGTCTTGAAGTTTCTTTAGATATACCAACGCCGATAGATCACCCATAACGCTTTGAACCGAAAAAATGGCCTCATCTTGTGTCAATGCAAGGTCTCTTACATTTGGGAATTGTGACACAGCTTGTGCTAAAAAAGGAACGACTTGATTGGAATTGGATTGAGCAATACACAGGCAAGTGTAAAGGCCTAAAAGAAAAGTAATTGGTTTCATCATAATGAATTTATAATGTGCAAAATACTAAACCCAATTACTTTATATTCTATAAAAAACGTTAATTTAATTCAGCTAATAAAACACAAAAAGGGGGTAAAGAACCCCCTTTTAGTTAAAACCTTTTAACAACAAAATTTTTAAATCCCTCTAAAATATAATAGCTAAAAGACTCTAAGCAATTTGTTTATTATTATCAATTGGAGACTGATAATAACTTAATAGCAGAGTAAAAATAAAAATTTTGAGTCTAATGTTAAAGTAATTCAACCTCAACTTATTAACAATTTTATATTTTATTCGAACACAAATAGGTGCAATAAATAATTTTCATAATATATAAACACAAAAATTTTAATATTTAGCTCTAAAACTTACCTTTGACATTCCAAAAAAAAATCCGTGATTTTAGCTAACTATACCAAGGAGTTCAAATACAATTGGCGGCTCGCAGCCCCTGTCATGCTGGGGATGTTGGGGCATACCTTTGTGAGCTTTGTGGATAATATTATGGTCGGACAATTGGGCACTGCCGAACTTGCGGCGGTCTCTTTAGGGAATAGTTTTATGTTCGTTGCCATGGCTTTGGGGATTGGATTTTCTACAGCCATAACACCATTGGTTGCTGAAGCCGATGGAGAACAAAATTTTACAAAGGGGAAATCGTCATTCAAGCATGGGCTGTTTTTGTGTACAATCCTGGGAATTTTATTATTTCTTTTGGTGTTCTTCGCAAAACCATTGATGTATTTAATGAAACAACCAGTGGAAGTGGTTGAACTTGCAATGCCCTATCTGGATTTGGTGGCCTTATCCTTAATTCCGTTAATTGTGTTTCAGGCCTATAAGCAGTTCAGTGATGGTTTGTCCATGACACGATATCCTATGTATGCCACCATTATTGCAAACATTGCCAACGTGGTTTTAAATTATCTGCTCATTTTTGGAAAGTTTGGTTTCCCTGAACTGGGCATTGTAGGTGCCGCTTATGGAACGCTGATATCACGTTTTATTATGTTATGGTATCTTTGGTTTTTATTAAAAAACAAGGAAAAATCGAAGGCCTTTGTAACGCAAATAAAATTCTTTGTGCTGGACAAATTGATGCTTAAAAAACTATTGAACCTTGGTGCGCCAAGTGCGATGCAAATGTTTTTTGAAGTGGTCATTTTTACGGCAGCCATTTGGTTAAGTGGCTTGTTGGGCAAAAACCCTCAAGCGGCCAATCAAATTGCATTGAACTTATCGTCCATGACCTTTATGGTGGCCATGGGCTTAAGTGTAGCGGCCATGATAAGGGTAGGGAACCAAAAAGGATTGAAAGATTATTTGGAATTGCGCCGTATTGCGTTTTCCATTTTTTTGCTTGGAACTATCTTTGCAAGCTGTTTTGGATTGTTGTTTTTATTATTTCATGGTCAATTGCCCAAGTTGTATGTTGATTATGATGATGCCAAAAACCTTTTGGATAATACCGAAGTGGTCAGTATTGCCTCAAAATTGCTCATTGCAGCAGCCATATTCCAAATCAGTGATAGTATTCAGGTAGTAGTTTTAGGTGCTTTACGCGGATTACAGGATGTGAAGATTCCAACCATAATTACCTTCATTTCATATTGGATGATTGGATTTCCTATTAGTTTTTTTCTTGGGAAAGAAGAAGCCTATGGCAGTTTTGGTATTTGGTTAGGGTTATTGGCAGGATTATCTAGCGCAGCAATTTTATTGTATCTTCGGTTTAATTATTTGACCAAAAAGTTGATTAAAGTTAAAAAGTGAACTAACCTGCCTGCCGGCAGGCAGGAGTGCCTTAAGTACTTAAAGTTGTAAAAAATGACAAATAAGGAATTTGCTGAAGTATTAGAAAAAAGAACCATTAAATTTGCTATTGATGCCATAAATTTATCAACCAGTTTACCCAAAACACCTGAAGCCTTGGTTATTGGAAATCAACTATCTAAATCAGGAACAAGTATTGGTGCTAACTATAGAGAAGCAAATCGATCAAGAAGTAAGAAAGATTTCAAAAATAAAATTAAAATTTGTCTGGCTGAAGCAAGTGAAACTGATTATTGGCTTGAAATTATTCAGGAATTAAATTGGAATAATACAATGAAATTGAAAGAATTGAGAAAAGAAGCAAAAGAACTATTGGCACTTTTTACAACAATAACAAATAAGCTTTAAAACAAGAATAACTTAAGTGCATTTTAGGCACTTTGAACTTATAACTTAACTTATGCAACTACCAAAATTTATTCTAGGCGACAATACCGATTTTCCGGAAGCTATTTTTATAATTCATACCGATTTCCCCAGATTTATCATCAATCTTGAAAATGATGAGATTGAATGGTTGGAAGAATTTGATGACGAAGATCAAAAGGAACTGGAAAATGAAATGGAAAACCTGATTCAAGCGGCATCCGATTTTTATGACCGTGAAGTTTCCCGTTATGATGAATAATGACAGATGACGGATGACGGATGACCGATGTACGTTGTACATATCGCTAATCGCTAATTATTAATCACTAATCACTATGCTGGACCAACTTTTACAATACGATACCGAACTTTTTTTATACCTCAATAACTTAGGAAATTCATCATGGGATGGATTTTGGATAGCCTACACAACCAAAATCCATTGGACCCCATTTTATGCCCTTTTGCTTTACTTGATGTACAAACAATGGGGCAACAAACCTATTTTGATTACGGTTGCCATTGTTGCCTTAATGATTTTATTCACTGACCAGATTACCAATCTGTTCAAATATGGATTTGAACGTCCTAGACCTTGCCATGTTGAAGCGTTAATAAACAAAATGCGGATTGTGAGGGACGGTTGCGGTGGACGCTTTGGCTTTTTCTCTGGGCATGCCTCAAATTCCATGGCGGTTGCCATTTTTGTAGGGTTAATGCTCAAAAACCGCTACAAATATCTCATATATATTCTGGTTGTTTGGGCAATGGTAATGGGGTATAGTAGGATTTATGTGGGTGTCCACTATCCGCTGGATGTGCTTTGCGGTATGTTGTTTGGTAGTCTTTCAGGTTTTTTATTTTATAAATTGAATCGTTATCTAATTTATAAATAGACTAACGTTTGGTCAAGATATAATAGTTGCTGGATAATCGGTCATTATACTTTTTTGAAGATTTTGATTGCCAATTCAGGTCGAAAGTTTCAACTTTTTCAATAGTATAATTGGTTTCCAAAACTGTTTGGTCATCGTTGTTAATGCGGTTTGCCAACAATCCAAATCGTGTTTCATTAGGTAAGGTTAGGGTGCCTTTTTCACTTTTTATGACGGGAATTTTATCCCCGAATTGCCAAATTAGTTCAGGTGCAATAGAATTCAAACCATATACTTTTAAACCTGTTTTGGATGTTTCTTCCTTTAAATTGGAAATAGGATTGTAATCCGATTGGCCTTGGATGGTTGACAACGGCAAAACGGTGATGAGTACCGAGGCCACAAAAACAATGGTTAAATAAAAAACATATTTTAAATTCTTCTTTTTAAGTTGGATAATGATAAAAATACCTACCAAAACCAATGTTATGGAAGCAAAAACATACCAGAATAGCACCGATCCCGTAAGAAAAGGACGCAAAACAAAACCTACCAAAGGAAATAAAATACCAATACAGGCGATCAGGCCAAAATTAAAATACACCGGAATGGTTTCGTATTTATGGTTTAAAGTTTTGAATTTTCGGATAAGGTATTCGATGTAAAATCCAATGTTTATGGCCAATGGAATCAACACGGGCATCAAATACCTTGCTTTTTTTTCTGGAACGAGTGATAATAAAACTACAGCCAAAATGGTCCACAGCAAACTAAATTGATACACTTTTAAATTGGATACTTTCGACTTTAGATAAGGATATAATAGGCTTATAAACGCAGGAATGGTCCAAATACCACTTTGCGTAAAAAAACTCCAGTAATAATAAAAGGGTTTTACATTATAACTTCCCCAATTTCCAGTTTCTTTTTCTGCGAAGGCTTTAAAAGCCACGGGATCTTGTAATCTAACGAATAGATACCACCAACCACCAACTAGTAATGCGGTCAGGAGGCAAGCGAAAATCCAACCGATTCGGGATTTTGAAACCTTGTATTTATAAGTAATTCCGTAGGCAATTAAAAAAGGCATTAATAGGGCATAAATGGCAATGGGACCTTTACTCAATATAGAGAACCCAATAAAACCACCAGCTAACAGACTGGTTTTGACGGCATTCTCATTTTGAAAAAAGCAAAACAGAAAATAGATGGCAATGAGCATGAAACCATGGGTGAAAATATCCCAAGGCGCTTCAATTATGATTCCAATCACATAAAAGGAGGTAATGCCTATTAAGGCATTTATAAAACTATGTTGGTCATTATTCAAAAGTTTATTTGACAACTTATAGATACCAATTCCAGTCAATGCCACCAACAGAATGGCAGGAAATCGCAACGCCACGATGTTTTTGATACCAAAAAGCAAACCGAAAATGGCAGTCAACCAAGTCGGTAAAGGTGGTTTTTCATAACGGGCCAACCCGTTCATGGTGGTCAAAAGCCAATGGCTATCGGTTAACATTTCCCGTGCCGTGATAAAATTACGGGCTTCCATTATGCTTACGGGCAAATGCCCAATACTAAAACCCAGCATGATAACGACCAAAATAATGATCGTTGCAATAGGATTATTCTGTAGCGTTTTTAGCATTGTTTATACGGATTAAAAAAATATTTCTGCTGTAGATGATCAAACCGAGACCGTGGCCCAAAAATAAAACGGGATCTTGTCTAAAAATGGCATAGGTTAAAATTAAAAGCGACCCCGACAAACTTAAAATCCAAAATCCAAGAGGTAGCATGGATTCTTTTTTGTATTCAGAATAGATCCATTGATACACAAATCGAAAAGTAAAAACCACTTGCGAAATAATACCCAGTACAAGCAACCATAAAGGAATCGCTTCATTTTTGAACAAGATATCCCGATCAATGGCATTATTGTTAAAATAAAATATGATAATAAGTACCGGGACAATAAATAAGAAAACCCTGATCCATCTTGGAAATTTAACCCATTGATTCTGAAGCTGTAAATTTCTAATGTAGATGAAATAGGTGAGGCCTTGCCCCAGCATGATGGCGAAATCCTCCCGTAGATAACCATAGATGAACAATAAAAATGATGCGAATAAACTTAA
>DASWKU010000304.1:0-3935 GCA_036396455.1 Flavobacteriaceae bacterium | reverse complement strand
GTTTTCAATAAAACTTTGACCTCCAAAGCCTGGATTGACACTCATGATCAATACCAAATCAATATCCTTGATGGTGTCTTCCAAAACATTGACATTAGTGTGCGGATTTAAGGCAACTCCGGCTTTCATCCCTTCAGATTTTATGGCTTGAAGTGTTCTGTGTAAATGTGTGCAGGCTTCATAATGAACAGTGAGGATATTGCTGCCAAGGTCTGCAAAAGTTTTAATATATCGGTCAGGGTCAACAATCATTAAATGCACATCAATAGGTTTTTTGGCGTGTTTGGAAATGGCTTTTAAAACAGGCATTCCAAAAGAGATATTGGGCACAAATACCCCGTCCATGATATCAATATGAAACCAATCGGCCTCACTTTTATTGACCATTTCTATATCACGTTGAAGGTTGGCAAAATCTGCCGCCAATATGGAAGGTGCTATTAATTTTGAAGACATTGCAGTTAATCTAAAGTTTTGGCAAAGATAGATAAAAATTAGTCTTCGGTAGACAGTCTTCAATCTTCAAAAAAATAAAACAGTCTTTTTAAATGTTGAAAAAGTCCCTTTCCTTCCTGCCCGTCCGGCAGGCGGGTGGAAAGGTCCCGATAGCTATCGGGATAGGATAGGCTAAAAAAAATGAACCCGGAGTAATCAGCTCCGGGTTCTTTCATCAATCAAAAAACGAACAGTTATGTGTAACTGTTTGTAACGTTATTTTAGTCGTAAAAAGCTTACGAAACTAAAAATATATTTTCAAAAAAAATGTATCTACTAAACTTGATGCCCAATATAAGGAAATATTCTCATTTTTAACAAGTGAATTGAATCAAATATTGTTATCAAGCTATAAAGCCAATTTATCCTAAATAGGTTTTTAATATTTTACTTCTTGATGTGTGCTTTAATCGCCTAATCGCTTTTTCTTTAATTTGACGCACACGTTCCCTTGTCAAATCAAAGGTTTCGCCTATTTCTTCAAGTGTCATGGGATGTTGATTTCCCAAACCAAAATATAAACGGATCACATCAGCTTCACGGGGTGTTAAGGTCTCAAGGGCTCTTTCGATTTCAGTCCGTAACGATTCATGTAATAAATCTTTATCTGGGTTTGGAGATTCCCCACTTCGCAATACATCATAAAGGTTGGAATCTTCACCTTCAACCAAGGGAGCATCCATACTGACGTGACGGCCCGAATTCTTCATGGACTCTTTGACGTCATTGATGGTCATATCCAACTCTTTTGCGATTTCTTCTGCACTTGGTGGACGTTCATGTGATTGCTCCAAAAAGGCAAAGGTTTTGTTGATTTTGTTAATGGAACCAATTTTATTCAATGGTAAACGTACAATACGGGATTGTTCGGCCAAAGCCTGAAGTATGGATTGACGGATCCACCACACAGCATAGGAAATGAATTTGAAACCACGGGTTTCATCAAACCGTTGTGCCGCTTTTATAAGGCCCAAATTACCTTCATTGATCAAATCGGGTAATGTCAGCCCTTGGTTTTGATATTGCTTTGCTACCGAAACAACGAAACGCAAATTGGCTTTTGTCAATTTTTCTAAAGCGGCTTGATCACCAGCTTTGATGCGTTGTGCCAATTCTACTTCTTCGTCTGCGGTAATTAAGTCAACTTTTCCAATTTCTTGAAGATATTTATCCAACGAAGCGGTTTCTCTATTGGTAACCTGCTTCGTAATTTTAAGTTGTCTCATCTATTTTTTTTTGTTTTTTGGGTATGAAATTCTATTCTACTATGTAGTTATACGTAATAAGTTCAAAAAATGTTACAAAACTTTCAAACTTAACTAAATTTTTATGAGTTTTTTATTGGTAAGATTGATATCGTCCAACATCTCATTGGTGAACTTATAGTGTCCACGGGTGGTGATTAGACGGAAATCATGGGATTTTAAATTGCTCAATGTATTTAAGAATAACCATTTGGATTTTAACAGATTGGGTTTTGATGATTTTAAACTTAGTTCAAAAAAGTGTTTTCGGCCTTCTTTTTCAGCTACAATATCGGGTGTGATACTAATATCACTTCCCAGTTTGGAATAAGATTTAGGGGTTTCATAGCCCTCGGTATCGGCTTTAATGTTTTCAAACCCATGTTGTTTTAGATAGGTGAGAGAGTCATTTAAAAAATCGGAATATTTTTCTTTGTCTGTATAAATCATAATCAACAATATAAGAAAAATAGGGATTAAAGCAAATTTTTAAGAAGGTTTAACAAATTGGGGAATTATAAAAATGCCATTTTTTCATCAATTTCGATGCGTTCTTTGGCAATAGATATTTTTTGATATAAGGTTTTAAAGAAAAGGGTCCGATCCCTTTCGCCAGAAGTCACCAGAAGTTTAGAATTGGACATTTGTTTCTGTAAGAGCTCATACATCATATCGCAAGCATCCTTGTGTTCAATTTTAAAATAGCTCAATACTGAAAATGGCGTAAAAAAAGCTTTTTGCAATGGGGTAACAATCATGACCGTATTGTTTAGGTTTTGTGAGGGATTATAGTAAAGGCGAAAGAATTTTTCGTTTTTATGATCTTTAATACTTTGTTGAATGGTTTCCCTTTCAATATTATTAATTACTTCATGTACATCATCGCAAATCTTTAGTGCTATATTTTTTGATAATAGACCAGCTTCAAAATAGTAAAGTATCTGCTGCAAGGTACCATTAATGGTGTATTCATTCCATAATTCTGAAATATTAATATTCTTATAAATATTGCCGAGGGCAATGGCACTTTGTAAAAGCGAATCTGGTATGGTCTTCATCCAGTCATCAAAAGAGATTTTGCTTTTGGCCATTTCTATATTGAAATCCTTTAACCAAACATACAGTTTGTATTTCATCAAATAAGAATTGGTCAGTGACCTAAATATTGGAATATACAAGCTAGACCATATGATTTCAGCGTTTTTTAATTTGACCAAGGGTACAACATTATTGCGGGCACGCTCAAACCATAATTCCAATTCTTGTTCATTATGTGGATTTTGCGTTATTTCGGTAAGGTAGGTATTGGTTTTACCCACTTCAAACATTTTGTTAAGTGAAACATTAAAATGTTTAGCCAAAACAATGCCTTCTTCAAAGGTTAAATTTGTTTTGTTGTGGATTCTTCTATAGGCTGCATCATAGCTAATGTCAAGAACTGTCGCAATCTCATCAACAAACGACAAAGGTGAGGTAGATTGTTTGCGTATAATATCTAAAAAATAACTTTGCATGTTCTAGTTAAACCTAAAATTATAAAAACGTCATTTTATCATCCATGTTTATGCGTTCTTTTGCAATGGATATTTTTTGATGGATGGTTTTGAAAAATAATGTCCGATCCCGTTCTCCTGCTGTTGCCAAGAGCTTTGATATGGACATTTGCTTTAGTAAAAATTCATGCATCATATCACAAGTGTCTTTATGCTCAATCTTAAAGTAATCCAATACGGTGAATGGTGTGAAAAACACTTTCTGAAATGGCGTGACAATCATCGCAGTATTGGTAAGTGTATGTAAATCACATTTATAAAGACGAAAAAAAGAACCATTATCTAATTCATTAATACTTTGATTTATGGTTTGTTCTTCAATATAATTTACCACATTATGTATATCATCACAAATCAACAATGCCTTATCTTTAGAAACCAAACCGGCTTCAAAATAATATAGTACCTGCTGCAATGTCCCGTTTACGGTGTTGTCATTCCAAAGTTCTGTAATATTAATGTGTTTATAAATAGCGCTCAATTCAAAAGCACTTTGAAGTAATGAATTGGGAATCTTTTTTTCCCACTCATCAAATGAGATCTTGCTTTTGGCCATTTCAACATTTATATCTTTTAACCAAACATACATTTTATATCTAGTTAAAAAAGAGTCTGTTAAGGTTCGAAATAAGGAGATGTCTTT
>DASWKU010000303.1:0-3430 GCA_036396455.1 Flavobacteriaceae bacterium | reverse complement strand
GATGACTCCGTGTAAAAAATATTGAGTTTAAAATCTTCACGACTTAATTGGAAGGCTCCTGTATCATATACATTTTTCATCATCAAATCCCAAATAGGCTCATCGACGTTGGTAATGGCGCTTTTTAACATTTTTAATACCAAATTGTTATTGTTTACAATCTGATTCCCTGTACCTTCATCTGTACTGACATCTGTTGCTTCAACCCCTCCATTTGCGAATTCACCAACTTGATATACCGTTCCTCCAATGGTGTATTGAAATGCCACAGCTAGGACCTCATCATTCAATAATCTTTGATTTAACGAAATGTATCCCAATTGGGTATTTAAGGTATAATCCGATCCTTGTACCAGCTTTTTGGCATTTTCAAGTTTTCCAAAATCAAAACCCTCGTTTGCTGTTGGCAAAATACCTTGTTCAACCGTTGTGATATCCCTAACAGCTTGGGTCAATTGCGAACCTGCGCCTCCAATGTTGTTTGGATCAAAATCATTATTGGGATTATTTGGAGGTTGATTGGCTCCCACATTAACAAATCCGGCAGGTGGCGTATCCAATCCAATAACATCTGATTCTCCCAAATCCTGAAATGCAACAATGTTCCGGACATTATCTGTTTGGTTGCTCCGATTGGTAACCCAAACCTCAATCCTGGTAATTTGAACATTGTTGTCAATAAATGGGTAGCGCAACATGGCGGTATCATAATTGTTCCTAAAATATTGCGCCAGAAAAAAGTGGCGGTTTTCATCATAATCCCTTGCAAAAAAACTAAACTCTTCCAATGTTCCACCACCTTGTGCAACTACTGAACGTGATTGTGATTTTTGTTCGGAAAATATGGCTGTCACTTTTGTTTTTCCAAATTGCAATTCGGTTTTAACACCAAACAAGCTCTGTGCCCCGGTGATCAACGAGCTGTTTAAAGGCATACTGACATTACCGACCTCAATTTTTCTAACAATGTCATCTTCATCTGGTGTATATTCCAATTTTACCAAATTTTGGAAATCGAAAGTCGATTGCGTATCATAATTAGCAGTCACTTGGAGCCTTGTACCTACCTTACCCAGTAAACTTAAGCTTATTCGCTGATCAAAATCAAAGGTGAAATTACTTCTGTTCCTTGGCGAAAAAGTTGGATTATCTTGTTTTGAAAACAGCACTCCCAAATCCATTTCCACTGAACCTTGTGGAATGACCTCAATCGTATTGCTTCCAAAAATAGATTCAAAAAATCCAGAATTCACATAAAACTCTGGCAACAGATTTTTTTGTACATCTTCAGAGCCTTCCTTTTGACCGGAAGCAGCATCAATTTTTTGCTTGTAATAGGATTTTAAATTTTCCTGAACCACCAATTGTTGATATTCATCGGGTGTTAAAATAATGGGATAATTGATATTGAATTCGCCAACGGTTTCAGTATATATATATCGGTCGGTTAACGGGTCATAGGTGTATTTTGAAACAATGCTTTCAGGGTTTGGCATGTTGATATGCCCTAAAGAAAATCCTGTTTTGGTGGTATCTTGGGCAGTAGGTGTTTGTTGTGCAAAAACAAAACCATCAATCAATAATAACACATTGATCAACAGCAGATGTTTTAAAAATTTTGATAAAGTATAGTTAGTGGTACCCAAATGTCTATAAATTTTTTAAAGCTTCCTTTATAATGGTTTCAACATTGGCTTCAGGATTATTGGTTATAATTTTATCTATAATGCGTTCAGATTGCTTCCTTATAAATCCAAGGACTTCTAAAGCAGATAACGCTTCATCCTTAATGGTATTGCTTTTATTGACTGAAACTTCATCAATATCATACACTTTAAGAATTTTATCTTTTAAGTCCAAAATAACGCGCTGAGCCGTTTTAGTCCCTATACCTTTGATGGATTGAATTAATGCCACATCACCCACGGCAATCCCCTCCCTGACTTGTTTAGGTGTCAATGAAGATAGCATGGTCCTAGCAGTGCTTGCACCAACACCACTTACTGAAATCAATAATTTGAATATCTCACGCTCGGCAATCGATGAAAATCCATATAAGGTATGCGAATCTTCCCTGACCAACATATAGGTGTAAAGTTTTAATTTTTCTTGATCGGGAATTTGAGAGTAGGTATGCAATGATATATGAAGTAAATAACCCACACCATTACAATCAATAACTATATCTGTTAGATTTTTTTCTACTAATTTACCCTCAATATGTGTAATCATGTATTGGAATAGCTTAACATCTCAAATGTAATAAAATTATTGACAATACAAAGATGATTAATTCACGGATACGGCTTTAAGTTCCAACTCTTTTTTTTCTTTTTGTTGTGCATCAATTACGGCAATGGCTGTCATATTCACAATTTCGTCAACACTTGCTCCCAATTGCAATATATGCACCGGTTTGCGCATGCCCATCATAATGGGCCCAATGGACTCTGCCTTGTTCAATTCTTTTAGAAGTTTATAGGTAATATTCGCCGATTCAAGGTTTGGAAAAATAAGGGTATTCACCTTTTTGCCCACCAGTTTTGAAAATGGAAATGTGGATTGAAGCATGTCACCATTTAAAGCAAAATCCATTTGCAGCTCACCATCCACCAATAAATCTGGATGTGATTCATGCAGGTAAGCTACAGCGTCCCTCACTTTGGTTGATCTTGGACTTGGAGAGGATCCAAAATTGGCAAACGAAGTCATTGCAATAACAGGTTCAATACCAAACATGCGCACAGTTCTAGCAGTCATTTGTGCAATTTTGGCTAAATCTTCTGCACTTGGATCAATATTAATGGACGTGTCACTTAAAAACATGGGACCACGTTGTGTCATCATCAAATTGGTAGTTGCCGCTCTAGTTGCCCTAGTTGCCAAACCAATAAGTTCCAACATGGGCTTAACCACCAGCGGATAACTACGTGAATACCCGGAAATTAAAGCATCGGCGTCCCCTTCATTGACCATCATTGCGGCAAAGTAATTGCGTTCTCGCATGATTCTTTGAGCCGAATATAGGGTTACTCCTTTGCGCTTGCGCTGTTCCCAATAGACTTTGGCATATTTATTTTTACGCCGTAATTCTTCATCAGATTTTGGGTCAATAATTTGCACTTCGGCATCAAATTCAATCTCTTTCATAAGCTCTTGAATGGTATCTCTCCGACCCAGCAGAATTGGGATTGCAACCCCTTCCTCGTAAGCAATTTGGGCTGCCTTTAACACATCCAGATGATCAGCCTCAGCATAAACCACTCGTTTAGGATTCATTTTAGCCCTATTGGTAATCAACCTTACAATTTTATTATCGGCACCAAGGCGTTCCAATAGTTGATCTTTATATTTTTCCCAATTATCTATGGGTTCTTTGGCAACGCCGCTTTCCATTGCTGCCCTGGCAACGGCTGGGGGAACTTCTCCA
>DASWKU010000302.1:0-9209 GCA_036396455.1 Flavobacteriaceae bacterium | reverse complement strand
TCAGTAAACCCTTTTTTGCTTTTGTTATAAAGGTAAAATTTAAACTGTCGCCATTTGTTTTAGATAGACAAATTAAAAATTCACTATCTATTTTAAGATGTTTTAAGATTTGAAGCCTTTGTTCGAGCATTTTTAATTGTTCATAATTGGATGTCTCATTCAGAAACGTATTGTGTTCAATTGCCAGCGATAAATTTTCAAATGAATTACTATTGATAAATATTGAAGTATCATTTGGGGCAAAATCCAGTAAACGAGAGCCATTGTTGCTTTCATTTTCACAACTTGATAGCAAGGTTATGAATAAAAATAATAATAAGGAATAGTTAATTGAGAGGAGTTTTTTCAAAACGGATTCATTTTCCAACAAAGATAAAAAGTTATAACACTAATTTTAACTGCTCGGGCAACAATCTAAACGTTTTTCGGTGATATTTTGTAATGCCATACATTCTAATGGCGTTTCTGTGCTCTTGGGTTGGATAGCCTTTGTTTTGTTTCCAATTGTACATGGGGAACTCTTCATGGATTTTTTCCATATAGGCATCCCGATTGGTTTTGGCCAGAACGGATGCTGCTGCAATACTTAAATATTTGCCGTCACCTTTTATAATGGTCTCATGCGGAATGGACTTATAGGGTTTAAACCTGTTGCCATCTACAATGATGAATTCAGGTTCAGTGTTTAAACCCTCTATCGATTTATGCATGGCCAAAATGGAGGCATTTAAAATATTGATCTTATCTATTTCGTCTGACCAAATGTGGTGGAATGCAAACGCAATGGCCTCAGCTTCAATAATGGTTTTAAGTAAGCCTCTGTTTTTTTCGGATAATAGCTTAGAGTCATTCAAGACAGCATTGTTAAAGGTATGGGGCAAAATAACAGCGGCCGCAGTCACTGGACCAGCCAAACAGCCTCTGCCGGCTTCGTCGGTGCCACATTCAAGAATGGAATTTGAATAATTTATTAATAGCATTATTTAGAATAATAAATTGAAAAAAATAATTTATTAGGGATTGAAAAAAATTATGTGTTAAATTTTTAAATTTTTAAACCTTTTCGTTGGGAATTTAAGATTTTATTAAGATATTCGGCCTGACTAATTCAAAAAATTATTTTATGAAATTAAAATCAACATGGTTAATAACGCTTTTGATGGCGTTTGTTGTGCAACTATCTTTTGCACAAGAAAAAACAATTTCAGGAACGGTATCGGATCAATCCGGATTGCCCCTTCCTGGAGTTAATATTATTGTGAAAGGTACTACCAGAGGAGTTCAAACGGATTTTGATGGAAAATATTCGATTAACGCTAGTGCTGGTGAAACTCTTGTTTTTTCATTTGTAAGCATGAAATCTATTGAAGTTGTAGTAGGAGCAAGTAATTCCATTAATGTGGCAATGGAAGAAGACATAGCTGCTTTAGACGAAGTAATAGTTCTTGGTTATGTTACGAGAGGAAAAAATGAAGTTACGGGTTCTTCGGTTCAGTTGAATGCTGATGAAATTGCCAATGTGCCTGTCTTATCTATTGACCAAGCTATGCAAGGTAAAGTTGCAGGTCTTCAGATATCAACTACATCAGGTACACCGGGCGCTGTTCAGGATATTAGAATTCGTGGAGTAGGATCTATTAACGCGAGTAATGATCCACTATTTGTAATTGATGGAGTACCTGTAATTAATGACAATTTTTCAGGGAGTGCCAATAGAACGTCATTGAGTTCATTAGTTTCCCTGAACAGTAAGGATGTTGAAAGCATGACCGTTTTAAAGGATGCTTCTGCAACTGCTGCCTATGGAGCTAGAGGCTCAAATGGTGTAATTGTTATTACTACAAAAAAAGGCAAATCTGGTAAAGCAAAATTTAACTTTTCCACTACTATTGGATTTCAAGAAAATGCGTACAACAAAAGAAAACCTTTAACGGCTAACCAAAGAGCTGAATTGTTAACAGAAGCAACCTATAATGCTTATGGCGCATCCTTTAATTTTACACCTGATGAGGCATGGGATTTTGCCGTGGCCAATAATTTGGGGCAATCTGCTTATTGGGAGTCTAATGGCAGCCAGGAATATGATTGGCCAAGTTTATTGGACAATGACAATGCCTTACTTCAGGATTATAATTTATCTGTATCGGGCGGTGATGATAAGGTGTCTTATTATGCGTCTTTGGGGCATAATATAACTGAACCAACGGTAATATCTACTCCATTTAAGCGTGTGTCTGGAGTTTTCAATATAACGGCCCAACTTCGAGATAATTTAGAATTGAGCAATTCCGTAAATGTATCCAATACTAGACAGAACCCAGTTTTAGAGAATGGGTCATTCTTTAATAACCCGCACCTGACAAAATATTATATGAATCCATTTATCAGACCTTTTAATGATGATGGTTCTTATGATATCGATACACCAACATCTATTTTCAATACATTGTATACTAATGAGCATGATTTGGTCCAAAACAAATACACAAGAGCCACAACCAACTCGAGGATTGAATGGGGCTTAATTGATGATTTAACATTTGCGTCAAGATTTGGGATTGATTTTGCCATATCTGAATATAAATCATACCTTAACAGATATCATGGAGATGCAGATCCACCAACAAATGGATCAAGTACAGCTTCAGATGAGAAAAATTATAACTGGGTCTCTCAAAACTCACTTAATTATGTGTTTGCTCTAGATAAACATAGTTTTGACGTTACAGCTTTATTTGAATTTCAAAAAAATCAATATAATTATTTATTCGCTTATGGAGAGGATTTCTCAACAGATGGTTTAACCAATGTTGATAGTGCTGGAGCTAATTTTGATGCGGGGTCCAATATGTCAGATTGGTATAATGTATCCTATTTGGGCATGTTAAACTATAGTTATGATGGTAAGTATATATTGGATGCTACTTTTAGAAGGGAAGGTTCATCAAGGTTTGCTGAGGGTAGACGTTTTGGTAACTTTGGTTCAGTGGGTGCGGCTTGGAACATTCATAGAGAAGATTTTATGACCAATTCAGTTTTTAACAGACTTCGGATTAGAGGGTCATGGGGAGTTACTGGAAACTCGGGTATTGGAATTAACACCTATCAGGCCTTTTTGGCTTATAATGCCGACTATAATGGAACTGGGGCGGTATTTCCAAGTCAGTTAGGAAACCCTTTATTAACATGGGAAAAAGGTGAAACTTACGATTTAGGATTTGATTTCGGATTGTTTGACAATAGGTTAAGTGGGAATTTCGCATATTTTAAAAGACGCACTTACGACTTATTACAATCGGTACCATTATCTCCTACAACTGGATTTACAAGCCAAAACAGTAATATTGGTGAAGCAGAAAATAAAGGATTCGAGGTTGAATTGGCTTATGAAATTTTCAGGGGGCAAGATTTTAGCTGGAGTGTTTCTGGTAATATTGGTACGGTTGACAATAAGGTTACTAAATTGGCTTTGGATTCCACAGGTGAACCTATTGACCCAAATGCAGGGAGTTCTTACAAATCAACTTTGGTTGGTGAGCCAATAGGAACATGGTTTATGAGAACTTGGGCAGGTGTTGATCCTGACACTGGATCGCCCACATGGTATGTTAATGGAATTGATGGAGATGTTACTTCAAATTATTCTTCGGCTGAGCGTGTTTCACAAGGTGCAAGTGGGTTGCCCACATATTCAGGTGGTTTCTCAACTCATATAGAATATAAGGGTGTGTTTTTGGATGCGGCCTTATATTTTGCTGGAGGGCACAAAATTTATGAGCAATATGCACAGCATTATTTTAGAGATAATAATTTTACTCTTGGTTCATATAATGGTATTAACGAATTGATGGAAAGATGGCAGCAACCAGGGGATGTTACGGATGTGCCTAAATTAGTATATAATGGGAACGATAACTTTTGGGCCACATCGTCAAGACATTTGTATGATGGGGATTATGTTAGACTTAGAGATTTGACTTTAGGCTATAATCTTCCGTCTGAATTTTTAAGCAATACAGGGGTAGATGGTGTTTCATTTACGGTTAAAGGAACCAACCTTGTAACATGGGTAAAAGATGATGGATTAAAATTGGATCCTGAAGTTCAAGCGTCTGGTTATACAACATTGACAACCCCTCCGGTTAAGTCATTTGTGTTTGGTGTTAATGTTAAATTTTAAAAGATTATGAAAAAGATAATATATTCAGTTTTAGTTGTAGCTTCAATCGCTTTCAGTACATCATGTTCTGAATCTGCAATAGATCCTACAGTTTCTCAAAATAAGGATCTTGAATCAAGTATAAATACTCAAGAAGATCTAAAAGGCATCCTTTATGGTGCTTATAATAGAATGACCTCTTCAGCATATTATGGAAGAGACTATATTATATTTGGAGAGGTTAGGAGTGATAATGCTTACTCCAATGCCAATTCAAACAGATTTGTAACTATTGGTAAAATGGATTTAACAGCCGCTGATGGTCAAGCTTCAAGTGGTTGGAATCAGCCATATGCAGTTATTGGATCAGCCAATATTATTATTAGTGCAGAGAATATAGAAGGAGATCAGGCTCTTATCAATCACTATAAAGGTCAGGCCTATGCTATTAGAGCTTTAGCCCACTTTGACTTGTTAAGAGTTTACGGTCAGCAGCATGTGAATGGAGGAACCACTCCAGGAGGAATTCCCTATGTTACTACTTTTAGGGATGAATCTAATTATTTCCCTGCAAGAAACACTGTGGATGAAGTCTATGATTTAGCAATGGCTGATTTAGACATGGCAACTTCCCTAATGTCCGCTTCATTGAATGATGCTTCTAAAGTGACAATTACAACTCATGCAGTTAATGCTATTAAGGCTAGAATAGCACTTTATTTTGGAGATATGACTACAGCTGCAACTGCCGCAAAAGCTGTTATTGATTCAAATGCATTCCAAATAGCAGAAGCAGCTAATTTTGCAAGTACGTTTTCAACAGATGGAGCTTCAAATTCGATTTTTGAACTTGCAATGTCCCCTACTGATAATCCCGGTATAAATGGATTGGCCAATATTTATCTACAAGGCTCTTATGGTGATATAGTTGGGTTACAAGATTTAGTTGATGTTTTTGAAGCAGGTGACATAAGGGGAGGATCTGACTTTATTGAAGTTGATGGTAATGGGTTTATAAGAAATATCGGAAAATACCCATCAAATACATTTGATGATAATATTGGTATTTTTAGATATGAGGAGATGATATTAATATATGCTGAAGCAATCCTAGCTACAAATCCTGCAAATGCGTTATTATACTTAAACATGATCCCTGCAAAAAGAGGAGCAAGCGCTTATCTTTCAGCTACACTCGACAATATCTTATTGGAAAGAAGAAAGGAATTTGCTTTTGAAGGTTTTAGATTTGATGATCTAGCTAGGAATGGAAGGGATATTCCGTTGGTAGATGCACTTCGACAAACTCATGGCGGCGTGACTTACGGGGCTTACAACTATGCATTTCCTATTCCGAGTGGAGAAGTTGATGTTAACTCTAATGTTGTACAAAACAAAGATTATTGATTAGATAATATCATAAAAACTTTATTAAACACCAGCGAAAAAGAAAATGCTGGTGTTTTCTTTTTCAGTTGATAGTTCATACCAAATACATTTTTAACCTTTTTTGGAATAAACTTATTTCTCAGCCGTTTAAATTTTTACTTTTACCTTTATTTTATTGAAATGAATAAACAGTTCTATTGTATCATCATTATTGGTATTTTCAGTCTTTCCGGTTTGGCACAAAGACCAAATCTAGAGAAGCCGACTAAACCAATTAAAGAAAGAGGTCTCGATACTATTCGAACAAACTTTGATACGAAAAGTCGAAATGTTAAAAATACGAAGGCCAAAATTGAAGACTATAAGATCATTTCATTTGCCAGGGACACCACCTATGTCGACACTACACTGTCCTTAAAAAAGGAGTATAAGTTCAATTATTTGAGAAAGGACAATTTCAATCTCATTCAGTTTTCCAATATTGGACAAACCTACAATACCCTGAGTGAGAATTTCCAAAGTACAAAAACGACGCCATCCATAGGTGCAAGGGCACGACATTTTAATTATATGGAAGTAGAGGATATCAATTATTATCGCGTTCCAACGCCACTAACCGAGTTGTTTTTTAAGTCAGCTTTTGAACAGGGCCAGGTTCTTGACGCGTTCTTTACCGTAAATACATCCCCTAGGTTCAACGTTTCAATTGCGTATAAAGGATTAAGGTCATTGGGCAAATATCAACATATTCTGACAAGTACAGGAAATTTTAGGGTAACATCCAATTACAGGACCAAAAATGATAAGTATCAGGTAAGAACCCATTTTGTCTCCCAAGATCTTTTGAACCAAGAAAATGGTGGACTAAAGGATGAAGATATCATTAATTTCGAATCAGGAAACCAGGATTTTTTGGACCGATCCGTTTTCAATCCTAACTTTCAAAATGCCGAAAGTGTTTTAAAGGGCAAACGCTTTTTTCTTGAACATGAATATGCCTTAATAAAGCAGGTAGATAGCTTGCACAACAATACAGTTAAAATTGGTAACCGTATTAATTTTGAAGACAAATATTATCAATTCTGGCAAACAACTAAAAATACAACTTATTTCGGTGAGGCCTTTAATAGTAAGATCAATGATAAAGTGACCCTCGAAGATTTCAATGCCAGAGGTTATGTAAACTATTTTAATGACATTTTTGGGAGCCTTCAGTTCAATTTGGATTATCATAACTATAATTATGGATACAATAAATTGGTAAGGCTGGACGATAATGAAACCATAGTGAACAGAATTAAAGGAGAGTTCATTAAAGTTGGCGGTTCATATAAAAAGAAGATAGGAGGTTTTGAATTGGATGGGGAGTTCGGAATTAACCTTACTGATAATTTCAAAGGCAATTTTTTGAATGCTAAAGCCAAATATAAGTTGAATGAGGATATTTCCGTTGAAGGAATTTTGAATTCAAGTTCCACGCTTCCAAACTATAACTTTTTGCTCTATCAGAGTAATTATCTGAATTATAACTGGGATAATACAGATAGTTTCAAAAACCAAAGTACACAATTGATCGGATTTGAGTTGAAGTCTCAAAAAATTTTGAATGTTGCCGCAGACTATTCTACAATTAATAACTATACCTATTTTTCTACGGACACAAATGATAATGTTAGACCTTTTCAAAGTGCCAACACCATAAACTATTTACGATTAAAGGTCAATAGAGAAATTAAACTTGGACATTTTGCTTTGGACAATACCATAATGTATCAAAATGTGCTGAATGGCAATAACGAATTGAATGTCCCTGAATTGATTAGCAGAAACACATTTTACTATTCCAATCATGTATTTAAAAAAGCAATGTACTTGCAAACAGGGGTTACCTTAAACTACTTTACCGAATATTATATGAATGCTTATGATTCTTTGCTTGCAGAATTTTATGTTCAAAATGAAACCAAATTAGGGGGCTTCCCCAGATTGGACTTCTTCATAGATGCAAAGATCAGACAAACACGGATCTTTTTAAAAGCTGAACATTTTAATTCATCTTTCACAGGTTATGATTACTACTCGGCACCTAATTATCCTTATCGGGATTTTATAGTAAGGTTTGGCTTGGTTTGGAACTTTTTCCTTTAATAAATAACATTCGTTTTGATACTTTAAATTAACGAACCAATTAAGTTTGTTTCTTTAAATAACATCATTAAGCAATTCAAATGATGGGATATCAGTGTACACTTAACCGAAAAGGCTATTAATTATTGGCACATAATATGCTCATTTACAATGATGAAAAATCTTTTCAAAAAATAATTATAAAAAAGATGGAATAAAATTTTGAGATGATAAAAAAGCCCGTAAATTTGCACGCTCTAAAAAACGAAAGAAATTTCGTTTGAAAAGTATTGGTTCTTTACATGATTTATGGTTAAAAATTATTTTTTTAGTAAATAAGTTTTGCTAGAGAAAAAAAAGGGTTTTATATTTGCACCCGCTTAAGGCCGAACGGGCCTTTTGGGGGCAGAAAAAGGAAGTTCACTGACATATTGAAATTGACAGCGTAGGGCGCCACCGGCAACGGTGCCGCCCACAAAAAGAGAACAAGCCATTTTGAGTACCGAGAACAAGATTTCCTTTGGTTGTTGACAAAAAGGCCGCAAGGCCAAAGATTTAACGATGAAGAGTTTGATCCTGGCTCAGGATGAACGCTAGCGGCAGGCCTAACACATGCAAGTCGGACGGTAACAGCACTTCGGTGGCTGACGAGTGGCGCACGGGTGCGTAACGCGTATACAATCTACCTTTTACAGGGGGATAGCCCAGAGAAATTTGGATTAATACCCCATGGCATCCCGCCTTCACATGTTGGCGGGATTAAAGATTCATCGGTAAGAGATGAGTATGCGTTCTATTAGCTAGTAGGTGTGGTAACGGCGCACCTAGGCCACGATAGATAGGGGCCCTGAGAGGGGGATCCCCCACACTGGTACTGAGACACGGACCAGACTCCTACGGGAGGCAGCAGTGAGGAATATTGGACAATGGGCGAGAGCCTGATCCAGCCATGCCGCGTGCAGGAAGACCGCCCTATGGGTCGTAAACTGCTTTTGTACGGGAAGAAACACCCCCTCGTGAGGGGGCCTGACGGTACCGTAAGAATAAGGATCGGCTAACTCCGTGCCAGCAGCCGCGGTAATACGGAGGATCCAAGCGTTATCCGGAATCATTGGGTTTAAAGGGTCCGTAGGTGGATGGTTAAGTCAGAGGTGAAATCCTGCAGCTCAACTGTAGAATTGCCTTTGATACTGGCCATCTTGAGTCATTATGAAGTAGTTGGAATATGTAGTGTAGCGGTGAAATGCATAGATATTACATAGAACACCGATTGCGAAGGCAGATTACTAATAATGTACTGACACTGATGGACGAAAGCGTGGGGAGCGAACAGGATTAGATACCCTGGTAGTCCACGCCGTAAACGATGGTCACTAGCTGCCCGGACTTCGGTCTGGGCGGCCAAGCGAAAGTGATAAGTGACCCACCTGGGGAGTACGATCGCAAGATTGAAACTCAAAGGAATTGACGGGGGCCCGCACAAGCGGTGGAGCATGTGGTTTAATTCGATGATACGCGAGGAACCTTACCAGGG
>DASWKU010000301.1:0-3725 GCA_036396455.1 Flavobacteriaceae bacterium | reverse complement strand
ATCGCGGGTAATGCCACCATAGTTGAACCAGTCGAAACCGGTGCCTGGCAGCCCGTTGCCCAAACGCTTGTTGTCAACCTTTACGACAATGGTGTTGTCGCCATACTTTACTTTACCTGTAATTTCAAATTGAAACGCTGTGAATCCGCCTTCGTGGCTACCCAACTTTTCACCGTTCAGGTACACATTGGCCAAATAATTCACTGCCCCAAAATGCAGAAACAATCGCTTGCCCGGTTTCTCGGCATAGTTGAATTGTTTTTTGTACCAAACTGTTCCTTCGAAATAAGTCAGCTCACACATTTGCGAGTTGAAGTCGCCCGGCACCTGCAACTCAGGCCCCCCTTCAAACGAATATTCCACAAAATCGGTCTTCTTTTGTGGCTTTTTTTCCTGCCATACCTGTTTCCCTTCGCCAGCCCCGGTTGGGTCAAGTATCACCGTCCACTTCCCGTTTAAACTTGTTGTGTTTCTTGCCTGAACATTAATCATGGCTGTTTGGGCATTGAGATTGCCCGTTAAAAGGATGACGAACAAAAATGTTGTGATACCTTCTTTAAAGAATAAATTGATTGTTTTCTTCATCATTTACTTTTGAAATGCCACCACTAATTTTTTAAAATATAACTTTCTCATTTTCTTTTATTGTTTATCTTTAAAATATGCTTTCATAACATACCATGCCTTTTTCTTCTCCCCGTTTTCAGATATCAGTCCTTTTCGATTGTAACCATTCTGATAAAGCTGGTTCAATCTGCTCAAGGATTTATAATCGAATAAAATCCACGGACACACACCCGCTAAATTGGGAATGGTCTTGAACATTTTAACTTGATCTTTATAAATTTGTTCTTGGTATCCTTCGGTCCAATTAAAAGCTTCGTCTGAAGGCAAATCATTGTTCCCGTATAATGCCTCACCTCCAAACTCGGATATAAACACGGGCTTATTTGGAAAATCAATATTCCATTTCGTATCAGATGGGTTTCCTTGCCAAGGTATATACCAACCAATATATTCATTAATCGCAACAATATCTGAGTACTTATAAAGCGAATCATGAACCGTAAAGGTATTGTTACCATAACCCTGTGTATTAATAACATGGCTGATTAAACGCGTTGAATCCATCGCTTTGCATTTTTGCGTTAATGAAATGAGTGCTTCATTTCGGTTGGGTGTTCCCGGATAGGTTTCATTCGAAAGGCTCCATATAGTCACTGCTGCACGGTTTTTATCCCTAGCCACCATTTCCTTTAGCATCGTTTCCATTTTTTTTGGTACAAGACTGTCTGAAAATTGGATATGTTGGTATATAGGAAGCTCATCCCAAACCATGAGCCCCATTTTTTCGGCTTCCTTAATCGTGTTTTCACTATGAGGGTAGTGTGCCAAACGCACTAGGTTACAGCCCAATTCCTTTGCTGCATTAAGCAGAATTTTTGCATCTTCTTTTGAAAAGGCCCTTGTTCCCTTAATTGGGTTTTCTTCATGGATATTGACAGCTTTCAAGAATATAGGCTTGTTGTTCAGCAAAATTTCACTCCCTTTCACTTCAATACTCCTAAAACCTATACTATCCTCAACGGCATCCGTTTCACTTTCTATGACCACCTTATAGAGTTTAGGGTTTTCTGGAGACCAAAGTGTAAATTTTGAAGCGAACTCTATATTGGCAAAGCCCTTATCGTCTGTTTTTGTTTTATATTTTAGATTTAACTCCGGAATTTTAATGGTGATTTTTTGGTTTGTCTTAGCGCCATTTAATTGAACCCATCCCAAAACGTTGTTTAAACCTCCTTTCTTTAGTTGAATAAAATAATCTTCAATAAAAGCATTGTTCGTTTCAATTAAACCAACATCGCGGGTTATTCCCCCAAAATTAAGCCAATCGTAACCAGCGCCCGGCAAACCGTTCTCTTTGCGCTGGTTGTTAACTTTAACAATTACAGTATTGTCACCCGCTTTAACCTTATTGGTTATCTCAAACTGAAAGGGCGTAAAACCTCCTTCGTGACTGCCAATTTTTTCACCGTTCAAATACACGTCTGCTAAATAATTGACAGCTCCAAAATAGAGAAACAATCTTTTGTCTTCTCTCTTTGTATGACTAAACTGCTTTTTGTACCAAACCGTTCCCTCAAAATAAGTGAGTTCGGGCATTTGGGTGTTAAAATCTCCCGGTACTTCTAATTCTGGTCCGCCTTCAAATGAATACTCAACAAAGTCGGTTTTCTTTTGAGGCTTTTTTTCTTGCCAAACCTGCCTCCAATCTCCAATGCCTGTTGGATCGATTATAACTTTCCATTTACCGTTTAAACTTTCAAAATTTCTGGCTTGGAAATTAACCATAGCTGTTTGCCCTTTAACATTCATTAAAACAAAAAGTGCTGACAGCAACAATAATTTCTCTTTTACTAATATTTTCATTTGGATATATATTTACTATTTTTTAGGATTAATTATGATTGCAAAGCCACCACCATTAGCCATATTTATTGTTAACTTATCGGTATTTGTAACATCAATTGTTTCTCTTTTATAGTCTGTAGGATCTTTATCCGCATTAATTCCATCTCTAAAAACTTCAGCGGTGTAGGTTCCTTTATCAAGGAAAGACAGATCTACTGTCATTTCCCTTGATGACCAATTACTTAAACCGCCTACATACCATATATCGCCTTTTCTTCTAGCAATGGCAACATGTTCCCCTACTTTTCCATCTAGGGCAACTGTTTTATCAAAAGTAGTAGGGATTTTAGAAATAAAGGTCGTGCTTTCTTGTTCTTTCATATACGCTGTAGGACTATCGGCCATCATTTGTAGTGGCGCTTCATAAACAACATACATACCCAACTGATGACATCTCGTTCCCTGACTCATGGGCATGGAATTGCTTGGACGAAAATCTACTCTTGTTGCATTACGCATGGCTCCAGGCGTATAGTCCATAGGTCCCGCCAGCATTCTGATGAAGGGAATACAGGTCGCATAATATGGCATATCATCATTTGGTGTCCATTTCACATTCTCCAAGCCTTTAACCCCTTCAAAATTGAGAATATTAGGATAGGTTCGCTGAATTCCGGTGGGTTTATACATACCATGATAATCCACAATGAGTTTATAAGAGGCTGCCTTTTCAGCAATGTTATAAAGCGATTTCACCATTTTTTGGTCATCGCGATCTATGAAATCTATTTTAAAGCCTTTCACCCCCATATTTGAATATTTGGAAAAAGCATCATCTAAAACCTGATTTATGGCATACCATGAAGCCCAAAGAATAATGCTTACATTTTTTTCTTTTCCGTAGTTGACGAGTTCTTCAACGTCCATACTTGGTGAAATCTTCAACATATCGGTTTCTTCACTCCAACCTTCGTCCAGCACCACGTACTCAATGTTGTTCTTGGCAGCAAAATCAATGTAGTACTTATAAGTTTCCGTATTGATTCCTGCCTTAAAATCAACCTTCGATATATTCCAATCATTCCACCAATCCCATGCTACTTTTCCCGGTTTTATCCAGCTTATATCAGTAATTTTAGAAGGCGTAGAGAGCTTTTGAACCATATCGTTATTCAACAGGTCTTTGTCGCTTTCGCTTATGATGATTGCCCTCCATGGGAAATGGCGGGTGCCGCTTGTTTTAGCAATATAGGGTTCGCGCTTCGCCACCATATAGTTCATATTATTAAATCCCCCCAGACGTTCTTCCTTAG
>DASWKU010000300.1:0-4528 GCA_036396455.1 Flavobacteriaceae bacterium | reverse complement strand
TACGTAGTTCTACGTATATTAAGGCTGCTTAAAATTCAAAACTTAGTCCATTGCTTTCTTTTCAGAAGCTTTATAAATGTCCTGCACAAAGTCCGCCGACTTTGCAACATCTGGCACGTTAATCAAGTCAAGTCACATTTCCTAATTTACCGCTTTAAGTTTTCAACACGTTGCAGCAAAGTAGGGTGGGAGTAATGAATAAACACATAAGCTGGATGCGGCGTTAAATTGCTCAAGCTGTTTTTGTTGAGCTTTTTTAATGAGCTAATTAATGGCTGTGGCCTGTAGGTGGTTTTGGCATAGTCATCGGCTTGGTACTCAAACTTGCGGGACAAGTGGTTCATGAGCAATCCCGTGATGCCTGAAATGGGCGAGTAGAGAAGTCCAAAGGCAATCAATCCCACATGAAAACTGGGGATGGTAACGCCGATAGCGTTAGAGAGCAACGGATTTGAGATAAAAATGGACAAGATATAAAGTGTAATTCCGGTCAACAAAATGGAAGCTATCAAATTGAAAATAATGTGCTTTCGTTTGTAATGCCCAACCTCATGGGCCAAAACGGCCACGATTTCGTCTTCATCCAAATCCTTGATAAGGGTATCGTAGAGTGTCACCCGTTTTTCGCTTCCAAATCCCGAAAAATAGGCATTGGCCTTGGTACTGCGTTTGGAACCATCTATAACGAAAATCTTGTTTAAATTAAATCCCACCGATTTGGCATAGTCTGATATTTTATCGCGCAATGTGCCATCTTCCAAAGGTATTTGTTTGTTGAACAGTGGCACAATGAGCCTGGAATAGAACATATTCATAAATACAGTGAACAGCGTGACAACACCCCAAGCATAGAGCCAAAACTGGTCTTGTGTCAATTGATAAATCCAAATAATAAGCGATAGTATTCCACCACCAAGGATCGCCATCATCAACAGGCCTTTTATTTTATCGAAAACAAATGTTTTTTTGGTGGTTTTGTTGAACCCAAATTTTTCTTCAATCACAAAGGTTTTATAATATGAAAACGGCATTGTGATTATGCTACTAACGAACATGATGATTCCAAAGAATAACAATGCAATAACAATTGGATTATTACTGTAACTTCTGGCAATCGTATCAACATACTCAAAACCATCCAAAAGTAAGAAGGCCAAGGTCAACGCCAATGAAAACGTGGAACTCCAAATTCCAAATTTGTAATTGGTTTGCTTGTAGGCTTGGGACTTTTTGTATTCGGCTTCATCATACACATCGCTTAATTCCTCTGGAATAGGGTCGTTGTAATGTTTGGCATTTAGGGCATCCAATACTTTGTCAAGTATAAAATTGATGATGATTATGGCGATGATAATGTAAAATAAGGTTGTTGATGTCATAATTTTTATGTCATTGGGAGACTTTGAAAAAGTCGTGGCAATCTGATTGTTTATTATTTAGTATATTTTTTTGTTTTGTGTGATTGCTTCGTCGTAAAAACTCTTCTCAATGACACTTCATTCAAAATTTCGTTGTCTTTTGGCTTCAAAAATAAGAATTCCTGCTGCGACTGACACATTCATGGAATCTATTTCTCCCTGCATTGGAATGATGATGTTTTGGGTGGAATGTTTTAGCCATTCCTCACTTAATCCCGTGGCTTCCGTACCCACCACAATAGCGGTAGGTTTTGTAAAGTCTTGGGTAGTGTAAAGCTTTGAAGCCTGCAAAGTGGCGCAATAAATATGGATGTGGCTGTCTTTTAAAAACCGAATGATTTCTGAAGTGCTCCCCATGGCAATTTGATTGGTGAACACACAGCCCACACTGGACCGAATGGTATTGGGATTGTACAGATCGCTTTTGGGATTGGCAATAATCACCGCGTCAATATTGGCGGCATCCGCTGTTCGCAAAAGTGCCCCAATATTTCCAGGCTTTTCCGGTGCTTCGGCAACCAAAATGAGCAGGTTTTTAGAAGTTAAATTCAGGTCATTTAAAGTATGCGGCTTACTTTTTGCAACAGCCAAAATGCCTTCGGTTTTATCGCGATGTGCCAATCGTTGATAGACCTCCTTTGAAATTTCAATCGTGTCTATTTGGTTATTGGTTATGGTATTGACGTGTTCTTCCGAAATAATTTCAGGATAAAATAAAATAGTGTCAATGTGATAGCCACCTTTTAAGGCCAATGTAATTTCACGCAAGCCTTCAATTAAAAACAACCCTGTTTTTTTGCGTACCCTAGACTTTTCTTTAATCAGAATAAGTTGTTTTATATACGCATTTTGTACGCTTGAAATTTCTTTGGTCATATTGAAGGCAAAAGTAAAATATTTAAATGTAAACCCATTGTGCATTTTGAACAGATTTCCTCAATTTTTCCCCTCCCGTTCCGATAACTATCGGGACTTAAGGGTGCAAATCTAGGAAAATCAGGCTCCCCTGCCTGCCACAGGCAAGCTTTAGGGTTGGGGTCATACTGATTTTCCGATTAAATTGTTCTAAAAACAATTTTTTGTCATGTACACAGAAGTCGTTCATATCTTGTTTTTAGAATATCCTTGTAGGCTGCTTTCATGGCATTTGATAAAAAAGAATCGTCAATCCATTTCATGGCCATAGGTTTATTTTTAATCATTCGTTTAAATACACCTTGGATTTGTTTATCGGTTAACCCTAGTCCTTTTCCCAAGTGCTCAAAATGTTCTTTTTTAAGGCTCTTTTTCTTCCCCTCAAGGGTAAGTGCCAGTTCTTCTGTGTCTTCTGGGAGAACGATGGCCACATTCAATAGATCATAAGCAGGAGCCAAAACCCATCCCGAAGGACTTTCTACCATCGAGAAATTTTTCAGGTGCATATCATTGTTCCCGTTGAGAAAACTAAAAATCGCCAATTCAAAGAATAAGATTTTATCCAATAAAGTGTTATTTGAATACCTGTCCAGTGCATTTCCAACTTTTTCCATGGAGCTTTTGTACTTGTCAAAAGCTTCTGTAATCTGGAACAGATCCAACATATGGATTTTTTCCCCAGATTTTGTTCGGTCTATTCTTTTGGTGATATAAGATAATTCACCCGAAGCCAACTTTATTAAACTTGAAGGAACAATACGTATTCCAAAAGCTTCCGCAATCCTCATGGTCACATGTTCGTTCTCCGGCATTTCCGGAAATTGATTGGAAGGTGGTTTAAAAATATACTGGCCACCAAGAGCACCAACAACTGTCAATCGTGCATTGGCATGCCCTTGGGTTTCTTTTACCAACGACATGGATAATTTAGGCTGAACACCGGGCATTGCTACACTGCGCTCAACAACATTCTTGGCCAACTCACCCATTTGGTCAAAAGTATAGGGTATAATAGGAGGTGCTGTAGTTCCAAAAAATTCTGTTGAACATTTTTCATGAAAGTCACCTTCAGCTTCAAGTGCCTTATAACAATATAAACATTTATGTTCCATCGCCTTCAGATATTGATACCACACTTACGGCCCCAATGCAATTTTGGCAGCATGCCAATAGCAATCCCATGCGGTCATTCTTGTTTATTTTCCAGTTTTTGGAAGCGATATCCAATAACCAACCTTCTGGGATCAATCCCTCAAAAAAAGGGAATAGTCTATTGTCCACGTAAGGCTTTTCCATAACTGGCATGGTGAACGTAATGAATTCAGAGGGATGCGTTTCCACATAATTTTTATCATATTGAAAAACATAGTCACCGGCATCCGTTTCGGTGATGATTCCTGCCAAATCATTTTTATAAATTACCTTACCTCGCCTCATCTCCTAATTCTTTACTGTTCACAGGTGCCAATTCATGTCCAAACATGCTCAAAACAAGATTTACCTTATCCATATTTAGGTTTGTTTTACCTTGTTCTATTTTACGCACCACGGTCAGGGCAACCCCGGCGCGTTCCGCAAACTCCTCTTGGGTCAAATCAACTTCTTTTCTACGGTCCTTAACAAATTCTGATAATACTTTCATTATATGTTTTTAAATATAAATTTACACAAATATAATAAATTATATGTATTTAGATATAATTTAATCTATTAATATGATTTTATATGCTTTTAAGTATAAAATAGTTTGTTTGAAAAGTAACTATTGGTAAGAAAAAAAAATAAAAAAGGTAAGCAAATGAGTTGGCATCTCTGCCCACCGCACCAAGTTATAAAGGTCAAGTCTGTCGGCAGGCTTTAGGATTAGAGGCAAAAGAATGAAGATTTAGATCAAAATGCAGAATGGGTCAAGTGTAATTTCAATACTAAGGGAACGACAAAGTATCCGATTCACAAACCAAAAAAGTCTTACAATGAACTTACAATCTATATTACTCATTGCCTTTGTTTTTATGTACTCCTGCAAAGAAAAAAGTAGGGAAATCAAAGGCAAAGCCCAAGAACATCCAGAAATCAGTATGTGTATTTATCCTGAAAATATTTCTAAAGTATTTGAAGCCCATGGCGGATTGGATCGTTGGAAGGACATGCAGACATTGGAATTTACCATACCAAATGACCATGGAAATGAAGTT
>DASWKU010000299.1:0-10984 GCA_036396455.1 Flavobacteriaceae bacterium | reverse complement strand
ATCCCAAAAACCTTAAGCCAAAAAAATTTAGGGAGCGGATAGCGTATTATAATTCCAATTGGAAAACTCAAAATCGATTTTTCAATTAGCTGATATTTGTCATAGTAATTGTCATAGTATGTGATTAAATTGGGTGGCTTCTTATGAAAGCTTATTAACGTCACTTATAAAATTATAATCAATGAAAACACATGATATAATGGATTGGTACAGTGCAGATGAATTGCACAAAACATCCCAAGATTGGCTTGTAGAATTAGAGTTTATTAAAGATGAGCATTTATTTTTTGAAGATATTATAACATCATTTACACTTCAGTTGATAGATGAATTAGGTTTTGAAAAAGATGTAGAAATCATTGACGCTCTCAATATGTCCCAAAAGCAAAACAACTCGCTTATCAAAGAAATTAAAAAACATGATAAGAATTTAATAATCATGGTCGATAGTATTGATCAACCAAAAGAAGAGCGTGAGTATAAAAAAGAGCATAGAAAACTTATGACTAAGGTCAGTGAGTATCTAAAAGAATACAAATCGCTAAAAACGCAATTGTTTGCGATTCTGACAGATATTTTTAAAAAGGAAAAACAAAAACGTTTAATGGCATAGTCGTTAAAACATTCCAATAGAAAAAGCAAGAACGAAACATGCTACTTATGATTTCGTTCTTGCTTTTTGGTTAGCCCGCTATAGTGATTCTTTTCTATAGTCCAAGCTTTATTGCCAAAGACACAAATGATGATCTGTTGGGCAACATTTTTGTTAACTTTTGCATCAACAGCCGCCGCTAATTTTATTGATAAATCCAACACTTTCAACCAAATAATAGATTATCATAAGATTTTATGCCCTATAAAAAATAAAATTTATTTGTAAAAAATCGATAAAACGCTTGTTTTTTACGATTAATTGCATAGATTTGCCTTATTAACCCATTAAATCTCAAACATGAACATGAAGATTATTTTATTTGGTCTTAGTTTATTTTTTGTTTCTGCCATTGGTTTTTCCCAAAAAAAGAAGGAAGATAAAAGTATTATTAGTGAAAATGTGTCTATTAGCAAATACCATAATAAAGGAGATCTAGAGCACATGCAAAAAGGCCAGCTTTTGACTTTATATATCGAACGTATTGAGGTTCTTGTTAAAATATTGCCATATATTGCATTTACCACAAAGCCTGGCGTTACGATGACTGATTTGGGAATTCCTGACAATAAAGATAATAAAAAGGCATTGGAAGATCAATTTGATGCCATTAATGATTTTCTTAAGACAAGTGTTGAGTTTCAAAAACAAATGTTACCATATTCAGACACAAAAAATTTGATAGCTGCTATTTTGTTCTACGAAGAAACATTGAAATCATTACATCTTTATAGAGAATTTGACTAATAATTTCTCCTTGTTTTATCTTAACAAAACCGTATGGTTTTAGGATAAATTTGTTATCTAATTTGAAAAGCATTTCTAAATCACTTCTGAAGTGCTGTTTCGTTTTATTTTGCAGCAATGGAACTTCAAAAATTTCGACACACAAGGCGTGACTTAATTTATGGCATTCTTTTATGCCCATTTAAATCATTTTCATATTTGTAAGATAATTCTTTGATAAATTTTAAATCCTTAGGTGTTTAAAATGAACAAACAAGCTAGTTTTTGTAAAAACTTAACGCTATAAATATTTTTTTTCGGAATTTTTTTATGTTTTTAAATACAAAAAATGTATGACTAAAATCTTGATAGAAGACCATTCATTGCATTTTTTGAACACATTAAGATATTAAATAAATATGTATTTCATCGATTATATTTGCATTTTATGGATTTTTGTAGTAAGATTGTGTGATATAAACAGAATATAAATTTAATTTTTTCGTCATGAAAAACTTTACTCAAGTCTCATGTGTCTTTATTTTACTAATTGGAAATGTCTTTGCCCAACAAGAAAAGGGAATAGTGGGAAGGACCAATTGGTTGACCAATTGGACAGAATTTAACCCAAACGTAGTTGATTATGGTGAAGTTACTCAAATATTAACGGGTAATATTACTAAGGACACAAAGCTATCTAAGAAATATACTTACTTGTTGTTGGGAAATGTATTTGTTCCAGAAGGTGTTACACTTTCCATTGAACCGGGAACAGTGATAATTGGGGATTATGAATCAAATGCAACGCTAACGATCAGTAGAGGTGCTACTATAATTGCCGATGGTTTAGAAACCGATCCTATAATTTTTACTTCTAACAGAAGTGTAAAAAAACCTGGAGACTGGGGTGGGCTGATCCTACTTGGAGAAGCTCCCACCAATAAATTTGGAAATGGTTCTGTAGCGTCTTTTTATTCACAACTCAATCCGGCTTCTTATGGGAATACCAATTATGGAGGTACCAATCCAGAAAGTAACTCTGGTATATTGAGATTTGTTAGAATAGAATATGCTGGAAAGAAAATAAAGGGAGTGGGAAATCTAAATGGGCTTTTATTGGCCAGCGTGGGAAGCAAAACCATATTGGAGAATATCATGATAAGTTATTCTGCCGGTGGCTCTTTTGATGTATGGGGTGGAGAGGTTAACTTAACCAAAGCTGTTTCTTATAGATCTAACGGCAATGACTTTAATTTCAACTATGGAACCCAATGTCACCTAATCAATTCATTGGCCATTCGTTCTCCTTATATTTCAAGTATTGACGGTGCAAGATGTCTACAAGTTTCTTCATATGATAAAAAGGAAGAAGTTGATTTAACTAAAAAAGGAACATTTGTAGACGCACAAAATTTGACTTTTCTAAATGAAAGTGACAATATCAATTCAGACATTAAGCTAGGATTGGTTAGAGAGGCGGTTTTTGTTGGTCTAAGTGCATCTCTTGACATGAACAAAAGTGTTATTTCAGGTTTCAATCCTGCGGTAATTTTGGAAGATAAAATTAAGGTCAATCAGGAAAATTTGGAAAAAATAAAGCTTACCGATATGTATTTCAACAATTGTAGTGGAAACATTTTTGTGGAAAATAATTCCAACAATGAAGATTTGGAAAATTGGTATGGCAACTCTTCGTTTTTTAATGTTTACTCTAAAGGCAGCAATTTAGAGACTTTTATAGATTCAAATAATTCAAAAAGACCTGATTTTAGATTACGGATCAATAAAATAATAGCCATAAACGAGATCGATGAGGATTTAATCAAAGATTAATAGCAATCTTTTTTTAAAACGTGACCTGAAGTTCATTAACTGAAAACAATGATGAATGAGAAACTTTACTTTAATTAATATATTTTTTTTAGTTGCATTATGTTTTACCGAAAACTTAAATGCACAAATAGTTATTGGCACGCCCAATTTAGGGTTTAGTCAGGCTTGTGCCAGTTCTTCATTTAACATATATAATGTCACATTTTCTTTTTCGCCTGAATCCTCATTGGGTGCGTCAAATCAGTTTATAATAGAACTTTCCGATCCAAGTGGTAGTTTTTCAAATCCAACAGTAGTATTTACTTCAAATTCGGGTGCCGTTACTACGTCTCCGGCAACTTTAAGTTTCTCTTTGCCAAACACAACTGCTGGAGAGGCGTATAAATTGAGGGTAAAAAGTACCAATCCTGTTGCCAGTAGTACAAATTCTGTTGCTTTTGCCGCATATTATAAAGTGCAGGATAGCCCGTTTTCCATTAACAATTTAATTTCAACAGGAGCTTATTGCTCTGGAAGCAGTTATTTATTGACAATTGATAATCCAGGAACTGGATCAAATGATTCACCATTACAATATCCATCATTAACATTTAATTGGTATAAGGAAACCAGCCAAACAACTTCGGTCTTTGTTGCTTCAGGAGAGTCGTTATCTGTTAATCAACCAGGGACTTATTTTGTTAAAACAAATTATGGAACCTGTACCTCAGATTCATATTCTAACCGCGTAACAGTCAGTGAAGCAACTTCAGAAACTACGAGTTCAATCAGTTCCAGTCTTGGCAATCCATATTGTGCAAGTGAAGGGCCAACAACATTAAGTGCCATAAATGGTGAGAGTTACCAATGGTATAAAGATGGAACAGCAATTTCTGGCGCAACGGGTCAAATGTATACCACGGATGTAGCTGGCACGTATTCGGTTACTATTGATTTGGGCAATTGTGTAACCAACGCCTCCATAGATCTTGAAAACAATGGTTTTTCCAGCAGTATTGATGTTTCAGGCACCAATGTTATCAATGAAGGAGAAACTTTGGTTGCCACAGTAACAACTGATGCAGTTAATCCAGAATTTGAATGGTACTTTAATGAAACGATAATTCCAAGTGCCACAGGCAATAGTTATGAAGCATCGGCATTGGGCAACTATAAAGTAATTATAAACCAAACCTCAGGATGTATTGCATCTAGCGAATTTGTTTTTACGCTAATTGAACCATTCCCAGATGTTGCAAACATCCCAAATTTAATAAGCCCTAATGGAGATGGAGTAAATGATACCTGGATGATCCCTCAAGACTATGTAAGTGGAACGAACACCGAAGTGATTGTGTTGGATTCACGGGGCGAAGTAGTACTTCAAACCAATGATTATCAAAATAATTGGCCGCAAAATCAATTGAACTTTAAAGAGGTGAATCCTGTTTTTTATTACATCATTACAACTCAGGATCAAAAAACCCGAAAAGGTTCAATAACGGTCATTAAGTAGCATGAAAGAATATCTGTTATATATGGTTTTAATTCTATTTTCGATACAGTTGGCCCATTCTCAAGAAGATGGCGTTGTTTCGTTGGATATACCTATACGAAATTCTTTGAAATTTAACAGGTATCTATTGGATCCCACCTTTAGTTTTGTAAGAGAGCAAAATAAATATCTAAGTTTTTACAATAAAAGGGAATGGGTACAATTTGATGATGCCCCACAAACCTACCTAGCGAGTTATTCAGGTAGATTTAGAGAAAATTCAGGTTTGGGTGTCGGACTCTTCCAACAAAATTATGGCGTATTGACCACCTTTGGTGGTGTTTTGAATTTTGCCTATAACGTGACGCTTGATAGAGAAAGCAATTTGACTTTCGGTATGAATCTGGGCATATACAAAAGTGGATTGAATAAGGGAAAAGTGATAACAAACTACCCTGATCCATCATTGGAAAATATCCCTTCAAATACTTTGCTTACCGTAAATCCAGGTATAAACTATGGCACACGCTTTTTTGATTTTGGATTATCGGTGAATAATGTTGTTCTGTATAATCTCAAATCATCCCAAATGGTTGAGGATGATCCCCAACAAGGTGTACAAGCACATATTATGTACACGGGTTATATGGAAAGTAGCGGCTTTTTTGATCAAGCTAAGTTTTCAGGTTTGTTAAGATCTGAATTCAATAAAGATAACACCATAGTATCTGGAATCGCGATGGTGACAGTTCCTAAAGGAATTTGGGCGCAAGCGGGATATAGCAGTCTATATGGTATGTCAGCAGGCATCGGACTTAATATAAGTGAACAAATTTCCATAGAGTATAATTATGAAAAAGGTATGGGCAATCTGTCACCTTTTGGAAGTTCCCATGAAATTGCATTGGCTTATAAATTTAAAAATACGGAACGATATAATTATGGTAACTCCGATGAGGAAGAAGCACTGATCTTTTCAAAAAATGGACCAAGAGGAACTGTTGCAAAAGGCAAGACCCCTAAAAAGCCTACTGCTAGTGGTAAAGAAAAATCCCAATTGGCCGCAGAATCAAGAGCCCAAGCACAAGCCGATAAGGAAGCGAGATCAAAAGCACAAGAGGAGACCCAAGCTAAAGCAGATGAAGAGGCCAGATTAAAAGCAGAAGCAGAGATTCAAGCTAAAGTAAATGAAGAAGCGAGATTAAAAGCAGAAGCAGAGACCCAAGCTAAAGCAGACGAAGAAGCCAGATTAAAAGCAGAAGCAGAGACCCAAGCCAAAGCAGATCAAGTTGCAAGATTAAAAGCCGAAGCAGAGGCAAGGGCCAAAGCAGGTGAAGTAGCGAGATTAAAAGCCGAAGAAGCCAAAACTAGAGCTGCTGAAGTGGCTAAGCTAAAAGCTGAGGCAGAAGCCAAAACTAGAGCTGTTGAAGAAGCCCGATTAAAATTGGAAGCAGAGGCTCAAGCCAAAGCTGAAGAAGCTAGATTAAAGGCAGAGGCTGAAATCAGGGCCAAAGCAGATGAAGAAGCCAAGCTAAAAGCTGAAGCTGAGGCAAGGGCCAAAGCAGATGAAATGGCGAGATTAAAAGCAGAAGAAGCCAAAGCTATGGCTGAAGAAGAAGCAAGATTAAAAGCAGAAGCAGAAGTTCAAGCCGAAAAAGATATTGTACCAACTGATTGGACAACGAGATCCATGAACGATTTGGATAAATTATCTGAAGAGTTTAAAAGAACCCAGCAAGAATTATTGATTAGGTTGGAAGAAGCGGTGGCAATCAAAGAAAAGGACCTTAAAGACATGAAGGAGGAAAATGATTTGAGTGAACAGGGTATTTATGTGGCACCAAAACCTTTCAAGAGTTTAACTGCCGAAAATGCAGCTCTGGAATCTTTGAAAACAGAGATTGATGCCGCCATTAAAATACAGGAAAATAAAATTACGGAGTTTGAGAATTTATTTAATGAAAGATTCAAAAATGTACCTGATCGAAGAGATTCAACCAATGTGTTTTATCAAAGAAAGATACAGGAATTAAAGTCTGATCAATTAAATACAATCCAATCTAAAGAACGATTGGTGACTAAATTGGAAGACATCAAAGTGGCTACGGAAGTAGAGCGGAAACGAAGAATTAGACGAGCTGGATATGATAATGAACAGGACAGGTATTTAAAAGACAGATTGGCATTAAACCAGATCAAGGCCAATACGCCTTTAAGCACCATACAGTTGAAGGCCGAAGATTTTGATTTTGGTGAAGTACAGAGTAGTAGTATACAAATTGTAAAAAATGTTAAGAATGAAGAGAGCGGATATTATATGGTCATTGCAGTTCACAGCGATGTTGTAATGCGAGATGACTTTTTGACAAAAGCAGTTTCTGCGGGCCAATATGATATTAACTTCTTCTATGATGTCAACAGTAGCAAATATTTTATTTACTATGAAAAATTTGATAGTGTTGAAGAAGCCAATAGAGTTTTGGAATCAAGAGGAAGTAAACCATATAATGGTAATATGTCCATCGTTAAAATTGAAAATTGATTATGAAAAAATAGTCCCAGTTCATCTTTTTTAAAGTTGCCCACTAGAAAAAGAAAACAAAAAATAAGCTATCATGAAAAAACCTACTTATTTAAAAAATGCACTTGTTGCTTTAATTATATTCTTGAGCTTATTCTCTTATGCTCAAACCTACAAGCCTTTTACAGTAAGGGAAAATTTAGATGTAAGGGGCAGTATGCTTGTCATTGGAAATAATATCCTTGGTAAAGACAATCTTCCATTTAATGATCTTACAAAAGACAATCAGGATATATCCATGCAATATATAGACATTGATGGTGATGCCTCTACTTTCAGTTCCAGTAGTGCTGACCTTATATTGCCACTACAGCCAGACGGTACTGCTACCACGTGTTATAGAGTTGCATATGCTGCTTTGTATTGGGGAGCAGTGCTCCAGAGTGGAAGTAGAACGGATATCAACAAGGTAAAATTTAAAATGCCTGGAGGTTCTTATACCGACATTACAGGGGAGGTAATTTATGACGCGATTGTCAATCCTATTATCGCAGAAAGTAATGAGCCTGGAAATACACCTTATGCATGTTATGCCGATGTGACCAATTTGATGGCTACATTGTCAGATGTGGAAGGAACTTACTCAGTTGCAAATGTAACCTCAAGTTTAGGTCTTAATTACTCAACAGGATTGTCCGCAGGTTGGACGCTTTTTATGATTTATGAAAATCCTAATCTTCACACCAAATCGTTTACTACTTTTGACGGATTTAGCCATATTTCCAAGGGGAAAGAATTAGAAATACCTGTTACTGGCTTTACCACCCCTCAAGCTGGAAATATTGATTTACAATTTGCCTATGCAACCTTGGATGGTGACCGAACGAAAAGGGCAACAAAGCTGGAAATCAATGGTAAAGAAGTGACGACAGAACTAAGATCAGCCAATAAATTCTTTGGTTCTGTAATAGAAAATCTTGGTTTTGGTGGTACCCCTAATCCTCCAAGTATCATTTATCCAAGAGATCCTTTAAGTGCAAATACATTGGGTTATGACACAGGATTTTTGGAAATCATAAATTCAGAACCCGAGTTTATCAAGAATAATGTTTCGTCAGCCGATTTCCGATTGCAGGTTGCCCTTGGGCAGGCCGATCCGATTTTTGCATTTTTTGCAGCCTTTGCCGTAGATATCATTGCACCCGATATTGATTTGACCAAAATTGTACTGGATACCGATGGTAACAATATTGACGGTGATGATGTTTATTTGGGGCAGAATTTATTTTATGAAATAACCTATCAAAGTGTGGGCAATGATAATGTTACTGAGTTTACCATAAAAGATATACTCCCTGATAATATTGTTTTTGATCCCTTAACAGATATTGATTACAGTAATGCTGGTGGTGCAACCCTTTTATCGTATGACCCTGTAACACGGACGATTATTTTTAGTATTCCGGATGGTTCAGTTGAGGCTGGTGATCCCAGTTTTGTAATTCGTCTGGCAATTCGGGTAGTACCAAATTGTTATGATTTGAGTCAAGCCTGTTCCAATGAAATCATTAATCAAGCTTTTGCAACCTATAGAGGCGTTATCAATACCGATTGGATTGTGGAAGAAGGTAGTTTTGCCACCACAGAATGTTTGGGAGTTCCGGGATCAACCAATTTTCTTGTGGACATTTCAAATTGTGATTTCCAAAGAACGGAAGTATTGTGTGGTGCCAGTGTGGTTTTAACGGCTGCGGACGGGTATGATAGCTATTCCTGGTCAACAAGCCCAACTGGAACACCGGTGATTGGAACAACACAATCCATAACGGTAACCGATGTAGGCACCTATTATGTAACAGACACCACTTCGGCAACCTGTATATCCATTAATGAGGAGATAACGGTCACGCTATACGGAAATACACTTACGAATCCTGTTATTCCTTATGCCGACTTATTGCCAGTCTGTCCTAATGATGGTAAAGTCTTGCCTTACATTTTTTTATGTGGTGCAAATGATTCACGGGCAATCTACACGGGAATCAGTGATGCCGTTTCTATTATCTGGGAACAATTGGATGAATCCAGTTGTCCTGCCATGACCGTTGATGACTGTGCCAACGAAAATGAAACTTGTACTTGGAATCAGGTGGCCACAGGCCCTGACTATGTTGCAAATACGGCAGGTCAATTTAGGTTGGTCATAAATTATCCAGGTGGATGTTATAGTATCTTCTATTTTAATGTATATCAAAACCTGTTAAACCCTACAATTACGGCCAAAGACATTCTGTGTACAACACCTGGTGAAATAACAGTAGGCGGTGTTCCTTCAGGATATGAGTATAGTTTGGATACTAACGGCCCATACCAATTATCAAATGTCTTTACCATTAACACACCTGGGTATTATATTGTATATATCAGACAAATTGGAGTTGATACAAATCCATGTATTTTTGAAACACCAAGCATTTATGTTAGACAGAGAGATTTTACAGTAACAACCAATGTAACCCAACCGGATTGTTATGGTGGTAAAGGCTCTGTTTCATTGCAGGCAAATGATGCACTGCCACAATATTATTTCAGTATCTATCAAGGTGCAACCTTAATTAATAGTGTTGGTCCAATTTTAGCAAGTGATTATACATTTGCCAATTTAAATCCAGGAACCTATACCGTGAACGTGAGTACCGATGATGGCTGTGTTTATTCGGAAGATATAGACATAATAGAACCTCCGCTATTAACAGTTACAGCGGCACTTACCAAACCATTAACGTGTACAGATGGAGAGATTACGGTTTATCCGGTAGGAGGTACACCACCGTATGTTTATTTTGTAAATAGTACTACTGTTTCCCAAGACACACCCGTTATAACCGTAACAACAGCTGGGGTATATGACATCACTGTATATGATTTTAATGGCTGTAGTGCCAGCACATCAATAACTGTAGTTGGAACCTTGCCTCCTGATTTTAATGTTACTTCTACAGACATATTATGTTCAGGTTCTAACGACGGAACCATTAGCATTAATGTTACTAATGCCAATGGAAACAGTTTGATGTACAGCATAGATAATGGCGTCACGTTCTTTAATTCACCAATTTTTACTGGATTATCCGCAGGGGATTATGATGTTGTAGTTCAATATACCATAGGAACAGACGTATGTCTTACATCGCCGCAAACCATTACAATTACAGAACCTGCACCTATTACAGGAACAGCAACATTGACCACACCATATACGTGTACCAGTACAGGAGTGATAACAGTTTCAGGGGTATCCGGGGGAACGCCTCCATATACCTACAGTATTGATGGAGTTACATTTCAGAGTGGAACCACATTTACAGGTTTAATGGACGGCACCTATACCATTACCATAATGGATGCCAGTGGGTGTACCTTCATTGCGGCCCCAATTACTATCGATTCTCTTGATCCTCCAACGGACATGACCTTTAGCAGTACGCCTTTAACATGTCCGTCAAACACGTCCACGGTTACCATAACAAGTACGACAGGAGGTACAGGAACATTGGAATATCAAATAGTGGCACCGGCAGCTTCTGCTACGGCCTATCAGTCATCAAATGTGTTTTCAGGATTGGCACCGGGAACCTATACATTTCAGGTAAGGGATGCCAATGATTGTACCTATAGTGAATCCTATACCATTGATCCATTACCAGGATTGACCGTTGTTGGACAAGAATTAAGTAACGTTTCTTGTTTTGGATCAACCGATGGGTCAGCTTTATTT
>DASWKU010000298.1:0-2050 GCA_036396455.1 Flavobacteriaceae bacterium | reverse complement strand
AGATCCCAAGCTCATTGATTACAGCACTAAAGGCCTTTACCGAAACGGGTGGCCACCTCTTGATTATCCCTTCAAATGAAATTGTATTAGATACTTACAATCAATTGTTTAACAATTATTCATTGACAAATTTTTACGAATTAAACCCCAACGAAAAGAAAATTACAACCATAAAATATTCACATCCAATATTTGCCAATGTATTTGATAAAAAAGTCACCAATTTTCAGTACCCAAAAGTCAATTCGTTTTATGGTCTAGCTTCAGCTTCCTCTACCTCTGTTTTAAGTTATGAAGATGGTTCCCCCTTTTTATCAAATACTGGAAATGTCTATAGCTTTAACGCAGCTTTGAATGATGAGAATTCAAATTTTAAAAATTCGCCTTTAATTGTCCCGGTCTTATACAATTTGGGCAGACAAAGTTTAAAATTGCCTCAACTTTATTATACCGTTGGCAAGGAAAATACTGTGGACATCAACACTAAACTGTCTCAAGATGATATCCTGACTTTAAATGCTGACGATCGTGCGGTCATTCCATTACAACAATCCTATGCGAATAAGGTTGAGCTTATCACAAATGAATATCCCAACGAAGCAGGCATTTTTGAGGTCAAAAACAAGGACGTTTTATTGAAAAACTTAAGCTATAATTTTAATAGAAATGAAAGTGATCTTACCTATTTTGATTTGTCTTCCATTCAAAACGTAACGGTCGATAACGCCGTAAATTTGACCTTACAGGACATAAAAAGTACCACAAATGTGAATGAGCTATGGAAATGGTTTGTTATTTTTGCACTAGTTTTTTTAATTGTTGAAATGCTCATCTTAAAATACTTTAAATGAACGTACTCATAAAATCTGCCACAATAGTTGATCCAAAGAGTGATTTTCATAATCAAACCCTAGATATTTTAATTGAAAAAGGCACAATCACCCAAGTTGCCAAACGTATTGCAAATCCTAAAAACTATAAGGAAATCAATCTCCAAAATCTTCATGTTTCACAAGGTTGGTTCGATAGCAGTGTGAGTTTTGGAGAGCCAGGTTATGAAGAAAGGGAAACCATTGAAAACGGTTTAAAAACTGCTGCATTATCAGGTTTTACTGCGGTTGCCGTAAATGCCAATACCAATCCCGTGATCGATTCCAATGCAGATATTTCATTCTTAAAAGGAAAAGCCAACGGAAGCGCCGTAAGCTTATATCCTGTTGGAGCATTAACAAAATCCTGTCAGGGAGAGGATCTGGCCGAACTGTTTGATATGAAAAATGCGGGAGCGATAGCCTTTTATGACTATCAAAAACCAATCTGCAATCCAAACCTTATGAAACTTGCATTGCAATATGCAAGTAATTTTGGTGGATTGGTGATGTCATTTCCCCAAGATCCAAAAATTTCGGGTTTAGGAGTCATGAACGAAAACAAAACAAGTACTTCTCTTGGACTTAAAGGAAATCCGGCTTTGGCAGAGGAACTACAAATATCCAGAGATATCTTTCTTTTGGAATATACCGGCGGTAAACTGCATATTCCAACCATTTCGACTGCGAAATCTGTAGAGTTGATCAGAAAAGCAAAACAAAACAGGCTAAATATAAGTTGTAGTGTGGCCATTCATAATTTGCTATTTACGGATGAGACACTTTCAACATTCAACACTAATAATAAAGTGTTGCCCCCATTGCGTTCGCAAACCGATATTGAAGCTTTAATTGAAGGCTTGAAAGACGGAACCATTGATATGGTGACCAGCGACCACAACCCAATAGATATTGAACATAAAAAGATTGAATTCGATTTTGCAAAATATGGCACCATAGGGCTGGAAACCGCCTTTGGAGCCTTGCAACATTGCTTTACACTTAGAAAAACCATCGAGTTTCTCACAAAAGGCAAAGAATGTTTTGGAATTGAATCAAAGCCCATAAGTGTTGGAAACATAGTAGAATTAACGTTGTTCAATCCCAGTGAAACCTATACGTTTACAAAAGAGCATATAATCTCAACCTCTAAAAATAGTATGTTCGAAAATTTCCAACTT
>DASWKU010000297.1:0-4558 GCA_036396455.1 Flavobacteriaceae bacterium | reverse complement strand
TGTACAAAATGCTCTTTGTTGTTTCCTTCTTCAGTAATGAATCCAAAACCTTTTGAATCATTGAAGAATTTTACGGTACCTTTACTCATAATAAAATTTAAATTAATTAAGCCACAAAGGTAAGGTTTATTAATTGACTTTCGGTTTTTTTTGACGACTTTTATTTTTATTTACCCCATTTGTAGCTCTTTTTCAATACGTTTTATGATTGAATTGACATCGGTTTTATGGTCAAACCATATAACGCCGTCTTCTTTTTTAAACCACGTCAGTTGCCTTTTGGCAAAACGCCTGGAATTTTTCTTGATTTCTGAAATGGCAAAGTCCAATTCCCATTCACCATTTAAATAGTTGAACAATTCCTTATAGCCTACAGTATTCAAAGCATTTAGATGTTGTCTTGGGAGTAATGATTTTACTTCATCCAACAACCCACCTTCAACCATCTTATCAACTCGGTCATTGATTCTGCCATAAATTAGGCCCCTTTCGGCAGTCAAGCCAATGCTAATGGTATTAAAGTCCCGTTGTGCGTTAGTTTTATTTAAAAAATAAGAATAAGGCTTTCCTGATCCAATACAGACCTCTAAAGCCCGGATCACACGACGGGGATTATCAATGGCTATTGTATTGTAAGAATTTAGATCTAATTTCTTTAGTTGTTCTTGAAGAACGATCAGACCTTCAGTTTTTAGTTTTGTGTTAAGTCCCTTTCTGATATTGGAATCTATTTTTGGAAACGCATCCAAACCTTTGGTCACGGCATCTACATAAAGTCCAGAGCCTCCAACCAAAATAACGATATCATGGGCTTTATATAAATCGTCAAGAATGGAAAGGGCATCTTTTTCAAATGTGCCAACACTATAATCTTCTTCAATGGATTTATGATGGATAAAATGATGTTTGACATTGGAAAGCTCATTAAGGCTTGGAACAGCAGTACCAATGGTCATTTCCTTAAAAAACTGCCTGGAATCGGCTGAAATGATTTCGGTCTGAAAGTGTTGGGCAAGTTTTATACTTAAAGCTGTTTTGCCAATAGCGGTTGGACCAACGATGGCGATTAAAAATTTAGTCATGGTGCAATTTATAACCATATTTATGGCAAAATTTAACTTTGTCTTGATATATTTCGGTTAAGCAATTGAACAACTAGAATTTTTGCCAGCCATTAATCTAAAACTAAAAAACATCCCTATTTTTTCTTTAAAACAATAAGTGTGTTTTTTTGGATATCTACAATCTTGCCTAAATATTTCTTTAAATAATCATAATATTCGGGACCGTAAAGACTATCGTTAAAATTAAATTTAAAATACAGTAATACCGAATTATCCTGAATTTTTGATGATAATATTATAGAACCTTTATTGTTTGGAAGTGGATAGTTGACATCAACAGGGCTTTCCACAACCTCGTAGTCTTCGCCATAATTTAATTTGAGATTACATAAAAAGGCATCTTTATATCCAAAATCTATGGGATAGGTACGCTCTTGCAATTTAAAGGGATTTTCTGTAAAAAATTTGAACAAAAAGGGATTGATATACAAATTGCCGCCAATATTATCAACATGGTATTCAACATCAAAAGTTTCCAAAAAATCAAAATCTGTTTTGTCCTCAGTTGCAACACGATGATCCAAAAAAGTGATATTGGGATATATTTTTTCAAAATTTTTTAAATAGTCTTGTTTGTTACTAAAATAACTTTTTTTGGGAGGCAAGGCATGATAGCCAGTGGATCTTGAATCAATTGTTCCCGCAAGGGTTTCGTTTTCATCCAAACTAAGTTCTGTTTTATATATTATGGTTGAAGTTTTTTCAGGTTGAATATCAATATAATAGCTTCCTTTGTCAAAATCCATTAAACGGCCATAATGGTTCAAGCATCTAAATGGGATTTCACCAAATGACAAATAGCCATCGGTAGCATCCAATAAATAGGTTTTGTTATCAACAGTAGCTTGTACGATGAGGTAATTGAAATCTGAAATAACGGGATATATTTTAGTTGGAAAGCCATTATCTCTAGTCGATAATAAAACGGGCATGACTTCAATTCCGTATTCATCCAATAAATTGTGAAGTAGAATGTTAATTTCAGAAACTTTGCCCGACTTGTTTTTAATAAGATCTTTGACAGACACATCCTTAAAAATTCCGTATTTTCCATTCCATGTATAATTGTCCTGTACATACTTGTAAATGGCTATTGCTTTTTTAAGTACATCAGGTTCATTTTTTATACCATCTCCAATAAGGTCTTTTAACATGCTGCTTTTACCAAGTTGTCTCCCTACTTCTGGCATAGATTTGATTTCTGAATCCGTAGTTTTCCATGATTTAGTAATGTTCTCTGTCCTGCCGTCAAAACTTTTGAATACTTTTAACTCGTAGTCAATCCTGGACAAATAATTTTCTTTTGTGGTCATATAATCCTCTTCAATAAAAGCTGAAATATCTTTCATTATATAAATTGCATCAGTACAGTCTGAATATGCTCCATTGCCGCCTTCCAAACATCGCTTCTTTAATTTACTTTCATTTTTAAAAAGTTTTTTATAGCCAACTAATTTTATATTGTATTCCCAATTGGCTGGAATACTGGTATGGTACTCACTATGTAATTTTGGGATATCATCCTGAAATTTCCATTCTTTATACTTAAAAAAATAAGGAGAGCTTAACTTATAACTATATGTAATTACTGAACCTTCCTTAATATTTGGAAGGGTAAATTTTACAATGTCATAATGGTCATTGTATTTTTCCTCAAAAATATTTTTGTCGTTTAAAAATATTGAGGTTATCCTACCATTTTCCAAATTGTAGGTAGTGGCAGATATATCGTACATACGTTCACCTTTGTTTTTTTCTCGATAAAGTTGTTCTTCTATTGTTGCCTTATCAAATGCACTTCTGTTTAGGATTTTTACTTTTTTTTTGATTTCTGTTACTAATTTAAACGTTTTATTATCAACATAACTATTCCCAAATTCATAGAGCACAATAGCATTTGCTGTGGAGTCTTTTTTGTAATAATTGGTTTCTAGATCGGCTCTTGTTACAGTATTGTCTTCAGAATTGAAAGAGGATTGTGCTTTGACTTGTATTGCGATCAAAAGCCAAAGTGCGATGGTTAAATGTTTCATGAAGGAATTTTTATGATCTTAATATTTTTATTTCTTCTCAAATAGCTTTGAATTAAATGTTGGGTGTCCCTATTATTTTCCATTGGAGAAATGATGGATTCCAAAACCTCCAAATTGTTGACTTGGTAATTTAAATCGAAAAAACCAAGTCCTTTAAACACGCCGTTTTCAATATACACCACACTGCGTTCTTCAATATCCCTTCCTCGATCGATAATCACCATATTTTGACTATCATAACTATTTTTGGTAATCAATTGCTGGACACGTCGATTGTAATCTTCAACGGATTCCTTTAAAATACAGGCACCATTGCAACTCTTAATGGTATAGTTAAAACAGTTGGTTTTGGAGGGATATAAACCTGTTAATTTCTGGCAAAGTCTATAATCTTCTACGGCCTTGAACATAAAACTTTTGGCACTTTGTAGGTTACTATAGGTGGTAATATGCTTTTTTCTACCATCTGCTTTGTCAATTTTTAAGTTGATATAGCCATGTTCGTCCTTAAAGCTATAAAGCGCATGAGTAAAAATATTTCTTCGTAATGCCGTATTGAATAGAGGTTTGTTGCGCTTTATTTCCTGACTTTCTTTTAATAAGGCAACAAGTTCACTACCAGTGGCTTCATAAGTAACGGTATTGACCAGTAATTGAATTTTTTTTGATTTTGGGCTTGTATTTGTAAAGTGTTGATTGATTCGGTGCCTAATATTTTTACTTTTGCCAATATAGATGATTTTTCCTTGTTCGTCGTGAATATAATATACACCGGTTATGGAAGGCAAAGCATCAATAATATCTTTATGGTTGGGCTCCATTTGATACTTTGGTTCCATACGAACACTATCCTGGATGATAACTTTATCAAGATCTTTATTGAGTAAAATTTTAAACAGTTTTAAAGTAGCCATGGCATCTCCATCGGCGCGATGTCTATCACTCACCGGGATGCCCAAAGCTCTGGCCAGTTTTCCCAAGCTGTAAGAATCATGTCCAGGAATTAATTTTTTGGCCAATTCAACAGTACATAAGGTTTCCCGTTTAAAGCCAAACCCCAAGCGTTTGAATTCTGTTTTTAAAATACGGTTATCAAATTGGGCGTTATGTGCAACAATGATGCAATCCTCAGTAATTTCCACAATTCGTTTCGCTACTTCATAAAACTTTGGAGCACTGCGAAGCATACTGCTGTTGATGCCCGTAAGGTTGACCACAAATGGCTGTATGTCACGTTCAGGGTTAATGAGACTAATAAATTTATCGACAACCTTATGACCATCAAACTTATAGATTGCTATCTCCGTTATCCCTTCTTCGTTATACTTTCCGCCTGTGGTTTCTATGTCTAATATTGCGTACAAATAGTGTTTATGCGTTTATTTGTTTGTTGTTGAGTAG
>DASWKU010000296.1:0-4008 GCA_036396455.1 Flavobacteriaceae bacterium | reverse complement strand
GGCGAACAGGCAAAACCAAACGCATTAAAATAATGTTCTGATATGTCTTTTATATAAGATGCTACCCCTTCCTTTTTAACAATATTGATGGTACAACCGCCAAAACCTCCACCCATCATTCTTGCGCCAATAACATCAGGATGTCCTTTGGCATATTCAATCAAAACATCCAATTCCTTACAACTGATTTTGAATTGGTCGCGGGCACCATTATGGGCTTCGAAAAGCAGTTCACCCAATCCTGAAATATTGTTGTCCTTTATCATTTGTGCCGCTTTTTGGACACGGGTATTTTCTTGAATGACGTAAAGTGCTTTTTGATAATCGCTTTCTGAAACTTTGGATTTCACTATGGATAAGCTTTCTTCAGTAGCATCCCTTAATGCTTTTATGCTTAACAAATTTGCAACTTTTTCGCAAACTTCCCTCCTATTGTTATATTCCGCATCCACCAAATTGTGGCTTACGTTACTATTGATGAGCACTAATTGGTAGTTGTCAAAATCAATTTTAATTGACGTTGCGGTATTTGTCCTGCAATCCAACAGCAACGCATGGTCTTCCTCACCAAACATACTGGCGTATTGGTCCATAATGCCACACCTAACCCCAACATAATGATGTTCGGCGTTTTGGGAAATTAAGATCATGTCTTCCTTGGACAGTCCCAATTGGAACAATTCATTCAATCCAAAAACAACACTGTTCTCCAATGCCGCGGACGATGACAATCCCGCCCCTTTGGGAATGTCGCCTCCAAACACCAGATTAAATGGCGCTACTTTAAATCCCTTTTTTTGGATTTCAGCTACAACGCCAATGACATAATTTCTCCAGTTTCCGTTGGGAATTGGTTGCATGTTTTCCGTTGAAAATTCATAACTCTCATCGGCATCAAAAGCAAACACCGAACAAAAGTTACGATTACTTTTTCCAAGAGCTGAAACAATCCCTTTATCAATCGCAGCCGGCAACACAAACCCTTCGTTATAGTCGGTGTGTTCTCCAATGATGTTGATACGTCCAGGTGAGCTCACCAAAATAGGTCGGCCTTTAAACCTTTGCATGTATGAGTGTTCAATATTTTGAATTAAAGCGATGTTCATTAATTATATCATTTCTATTTAAGATTTAATTTCCAACTTAATTGATATCGCTCATCAGGTTGCAAAATTTTTAAACCAACCTTAGTGTTAAAACTATTGGCCGGGGCAGTTTGTGGTTCAATGGCAATGCTCTTTCTGTCGTTTGGTGTGTACAATTGAAGATAATTTTCTTCAGAAGAAAAACTAAAATCCAAATGATATTCGGGTGTTTTCAGTTCTACCATATTTGTATTTAACTCAAAACAATCATCAAAAGCCTTATCTTCAATTTTAAGGAAACCATTCCAATCGATATCTGTTTCTCCATTAGGAATCATTTTATCATTGACAAGTATTTTTTTATGACTGTTTATTTTTAAACGGCTATTGTATAAATCATCTGTCTTAAAATACGGATGCCAGCCCAAACTAAATGGGAAAGCCTGCTGGTCTTTGTTCTTAATTTCCACATTCAATCTTAAAGATTCGTTGGTTAACACATACTCAAGAATCAAATCATATTTAAATGGAAACCCCAGAACGGGTTGAGTTTCTTCATAAGATAAAATTGCAGAGGCCTTTTTTTCTGAAATTTCTTGGCCAATAAATCGAAATGTTTTATCATGGACCAAACCGTGAATGGCATTATGGGAATCAATTTCACTTTTATCCAGTTTAAATTTTTTATTGTTGAAATGGTAACAACCATTTTCAATTCTATTGGCAAATGGGAAAAGAATGGACGACTTAAACATCGTGTTATATGGCAACATATCTTTAGTGGAAATAATGGCCTTTTCACCAAATTTTAATTCCTGCAAACTTCCTCCCAAGGTCAAATCAATCTTTGCACAACAGGAATTATCAGAATTTCTTAACTCTATAAAGTCATTGCCATTTTTTTGGTCTTGGATATGGTTTACGCTGAACACTATTATTTCGGTTTAATCGAATTCCTATTTATTGAATTATTGGTATTTTCTGGTTGTGGCCCTCATTGAAGCCCATAATGCAAATATATATAACTGTTGGGTACCAAAAGGCATAAAATAAAAGTGTAATTTAGCGTTATTGACCTATATAAAGAGTTATAGGCCCTTTTCCCAATACTGAATGTCATAAAAATGAACATCATCTTTTCACTTACTATCTTGATGGTCTTGATGCCACTATCGTGTTCCACTTCAAACAACATCGGTAATCCCATAGATGATCAAGAAGCCATTGACACACCAATCGCATTCTATTATGGTGCCGATTTATCGTATGTCAATGAAATGGAAGATTGTGGTGCAACCTATAAAGATGAAAACAATATTGAAAAAGACCCTTATGTCATCTTCAAAGAAGCAGGAGCCAACCTTGTGAGGGTAAGGTTGTGGGTCAATCCAACTTGGACCAATTATTCCAATTTTAATGACGTTAAAAAGACCATCCAGCGGGCAAAAGGACAAGGCATGAACGTGCTGTTGGATTTTCATTATTCCGATACTTGGGCTGATCCAGGCAAGCAACAGATCCCTGCAGATTGGTTAAGCGAAATTGATGATACTGAGGCATTAGGCAATTTATTGTACAATTATACTTATGAAACTTTGAATAACTTATCAGCTTTAAATTTGCTGCCGGATATGGTACAGGTAGGAAATGAGATCAACACTATGATTCTTCAAAAAGATGAATTTGTTTCCCCAATGGATTGGGAAAGAAATGCTTCATTGATCAATAAAGGCATTAAAGCTGTGAGAGCTATTTCAGATACAAAAGACAAAAAGATTGAAGTCATGTTGCATATAGCCCAACCTGAAAACGGCTTATGGTGGTTTGAACAAGCCACCCAAAATGGAGTGACCGATTTTGATTGGATTGGACTGTCATACTACCCAATTTGGTCAACCTATAAATTAAACAATGTAGGCACTGCCTTGAGTACCCTAATACATACTTACCATAAACGGCTGATGATTGTTGAAACCGCCTATCCTTTTACACTCGCCAATGCGGATTCGGCCAATAATATTTTGGATAGTTCCGCCCTTATTGATGGGTTACCGGCAACGCAACAAGGCCAATTGGATTACCTTAACCAACTAAAAACCGTAGTGAAAAATGCTGGTGGCGAAGGGGTCATTTATTGGGAGCCCGCTTGGGTATCGACTGGCTGTAACACGCTTTGGGGCCAAGGATCGCATTGGGACAATGCCACTTTATTTGACCATGACAACAAAGCAACTATGGGCATGCAATTTTATAATGGTACATTCCGGTAATTAATTGACCCAATAATGTCGGCAAACAAAAAAGCTTCTCAAAAGTTGAGAAGCTCTTTGAAGTACGGGCGGGGAGACTCCCCGCCACTAGCGGGATAAACTTCTCGTCTCCCCTTATTTTTTATTATCCTTAAGTCAAGGTCATAAAAAAAGCTCCTCGTTTCCGAAGAACTTCTCTTTAGTACGGGCGGGGAGACTCGAACTCCCACACCTCGCGGCACCAGATCCTAAGTCTGGCGTGTCTACCAATTCCACCACGCCCGCATATCCCTCCCGATAGCTATCGGGATTATCGGGATGCAAATATAAAAATTAGTTTCGATATTCAAACCCCACAATTAAGAAAAAAGTGCTTATGGTTTTGTATTTTTGAATGAAACAATAAAACCCATGCAAAACATAAAATCTTATATCGATACCCATAAAAGCCGCTTTTTAAATGAACTTATGGACTTATTGAAAATACCTTCCATAAGTGCAGATTCTGCTTATAAAAATGATGTCTTAAAAACTGCTGAAGCTGTTAAAACACGTTTGGAAGATGCTGGTTGCGACCATGTTGAAATTTGTGCAACCGAAGGGCATCCCATTGTGTATGGTGAAAAAATCATTGATAAAACCCTACCTACCGTTCTGGTTTATGGTCATTATGA
>DASWKU010000295.1:0-4950 GCA_036396455.1 Flavobacteriaceae bacterium | reverse complement strand
ACATTTAAAAAATAGGCGAGGAGTATCAAAAAAACACCAAGACTTCCAATCCAATCCACCAAAGACATATTAAACTGTTTTTGTATTTAGTAAGACATCCTTTAAATCATCATATGTTGAAATCTTGATGGATTTTTTCTTTTTGTCCATGACACTCAATATCTGTTCCGGCAATTCAATATTTTCCCTTATGGTAGCTTCCACCACATCCAAAAACTTCGTGGGATGGGCCGTTTCCAAAAACACACAATGCGTTTCGGGATGCTCCCTTAAATACGCTTTGCAGCCCAAATAGCCTACTGCCCCATGAGGATCGGATACATAACTAAACTCATTATAAAGTTCTTTTATGGCTTCCTTGGTTTGCTTATCAGAAAAGCTGTAGGACGAAAGATTTTCTTTTAAGGAATCAAAATCATTCTTATAAATTTCTTGAATCCTAATAAAATTGCTCGGATTGCCAACGTCCATGGCGTTACTTATGGTTTGGATGCTAGGTTTTGGTCGATAAGTTTGGGTGTCCATGTATTCAGTAACCACATTATTGGCGTTGTTGGATGCAATAAAATGCATAATCGGCAAACCCAATTGTTGGGCCATCATTCCTGCACACATATTTCCGAAATTGCCACTGGGTACCGAAAACACAATATTTTTATGTTTTTTATGCAGTTGTTTGTAGGCAAAAAAGAAGTAAAACATCTGTGGTAACCAACGGGCCACATTGATGGAGTTGGCAGATGTGAGCTGCATGTTACTGGTCAAATCCTCATCCAAAAAGGCACGCTTCACCATATCCTGACAATCGTCAAAAACGCCGTTGACCTCAAGTGCTGTGATATTTTTTCCAAGCGTTGTCAACTGTTTTTCTTGGATATCACTCACTTTTCCACTGGGATATAAGATGACGACATTCACACCTTTCACGCCCAAAAATCCATTGGCCACAGCACCACCGGTATCACCCGAAGTCGCTACCAAAACCGTCACCTCTTTGTTGTTGTTTTGATTGAAATATCCAAGACAGCGTGCCATGAATCTGGCACCAACATCCTTGAACGCCATGGTTGGCCCATGGAACAATTCCAAGGTTGAAATGTTTTTATTTAACTCAACTATTGGAAATTCAAACGATAGGGTTTCGGCTATAATTTGCTTTAAAATAGCTTCCGGAATATCCGGAGCGACAAATTGCTTAATGGCCTCAAAAGCGATTTCATTATATGATAAAGAATCTATTTGTTCAAAAAAGGATTTTGGAAGTGGTGTGATACGTTCAGGGAAATAAAGTCCCTTGTCGGGTGCCAATCCTTTGATGACAGCACCTTTAAACGATGTTTTAGGAGCTTTATGGTTGAGTGAGTAGTATTTCATAATGTTTTGGACAGATGACGGATGACCGATGACTAAAGTTTTGTATAATATTAGTTGAGTTTATTTTTAAAAGCGACCATCATATTCATTAATTCATAAGAGGTTTCATAAAAATTATCAAATTCAGATTGAGACAAATAATTTCTTCTTTTTGCTTTAAATAAGCAGGTAATAACTTCTGCCAAAGAACGAATGGAATATCCCACGAATTTTTTTTGTTCAAGATTGGATTGTCCAATTGAGCCTTCAGAAATGTTTAAAGCAATGGAATCAGCTGCACGCCTAATTTGAGAAGATAAATTGAATTTTTCTTTTTCAGGAAATGTATCTGAAAGTTTATCAATTTCGTCTCCAAAATCCATAGCCTTTTGCCATATAATCAATTTTTCAAATTTGAATTTGTTCATAAGATACCATAATTCCGTTTCATATTTTTATCCGTCATCGGTCACCTGTCTTCGGTCTTTTTATATAATCTTTATTCCTTCAACATTAATTTTCGAAACATAAGTTTCAAAATGTATTTGGGTTTTGGAATACATTGCACGAATGGCCTGTTCTACTTTTTTGGCAGTGTCCAGACCTTCACTAAGCATAAAAATGGAAGGTCCTGAACCTGAAATGCCAGCACCCAAAGCACCCACATTCAAAGCTATTTGTTTGACTTCACGATAATGTGGAATGAGTTGTGCCCTGTAGGGTTCAATAATAATGTCCTCTAGAGATCTTTGGATCAATCCATAATTACTGGTATGCAACGCATGGACCAGACTGCCCACATTGGCCCATTGGATGATGGCATCCAATAAAGGAACTTCATTCGGTAAAATGGCTCTAGCAGAAGAAGTTTTGATTTCAATTTGTGGATGAATAATCGTGGCATAAAGATTTTTGGGCACTGGAATTTGTAACACTTCCAGAGGCTGTAAACTTTTCACCAAGGTAAAGCCGCCAAAAATTCCGGGAGCAATATTATCGGCATGTTCGCTTCCGCTGGCCAAGGCTTCACCCTTAATGGCAAAACGGGTGAGTTGGGTTTTGTTATAAGGCCGGCCCAACAATTCATTGATGGCGAACACACTTCCGGAAGCACTGGCGGAACTGCTCCCAATGCCACTGCCGGGCTTGATTTTTTTATGAATTTCAATCTCAAATCCGCAATCGGGTTTTGCATCCTCAAGTAATGCCAAAGCGGAAACTCCTGCAACATTTATATTGGCTTCGTAAGGCAAATCAAACCCTTCAATTCTTGAAATTCTGATGCCTTTTTCCTTCATTTTACGCACAATCATTTCATCACCAATACTGTCCAGACAGAAGCCAAGGACATCAAAACCACAAGCGACGTTGGATACTGTAGCAGGTGAAAATATTTTTATTTCATTCATAATTTATAGTGATGTCATGTTGAAACAGTCGAAACATCTTTTAGATTCTTCTCCCGAATTCTCGGGATCAGAATGACAATTTAAGTTTAATTGTTTCCTAATTTTATAATATCGGCAAATAATCCCAAATTTATAGAGAAAAGAAAATAGAGGATAGAAAATAGACATGAGACAAGGCTCTTTCTTCTTTAGTCTATATTCTATGTTCTATATTCTATGTTCTATATTCTATATTCTATGTTCTATATTCTATGTTCTATGTTCTATGTTCTATGGTCTATGGTCTATATTCTCAAGTCTTTTTTAATTGTTTCCTATTCTTATAATATCGGCAAATAATCCCGAAGCCGTAACATCTGCCCCGGCGCCGGCGCCCTTAATGATCATGGGTTGTTCGGGATAGCGTAGGGTGTAAAACATTACGATATTGTCTTTTCCTTCGAGATCATAAAAAGGATGGCCCTGAGGAATTTCCTGTAATCCAACCTTGGCTTTTCCATCATTAAATTCAGCGACATACTTTAACTTACAATGTTTGGCTTTGGCCGAAGCATACAATTGTTGAAAATGGGCCTCGTCCGCCAATAATGCTCTGTAAAAATCATCAACAGACTTGCTCTCTAAATTGGCCTTGGTCAAAAACGATTGGTTTAAAACAGCTTCCAAATTCATTTCAACACCGCTTTCGCGTGCTAAAATTAAAATTTTTCTGGCAACATCCACACCACTTAAATCAATTCTTGGATCGGGCTCGGTATAACCTTCCTTTTGGGCACGTTTCACGACATCATGAAATGTGGTGGTCCCGTCAAAATGATTGAACACAAAGTTTAAACTTCCCGACAATACAGCTTTAATGGATGTAATTTTATCTCCAGAGGCGATAAGATTGTTAAGGGTATCAATCACGGGCAAACCGGCACCAACATTGGTCTCAAATAAAAACGGGGCATTGTACTTTCTGGATAGACGCTTAAGATCCCGATAACTTTCAAAATCCCCGGAACTGGCAATTTTGTTACAGGCCACAACGGCAATACTTTGCCTTAAATAATCAGGATATAAATTTGAAACGTCTTGGCTTGCCGTAATGTCCACAAAAACACTGTTGCGCAAATTGAGGTGTTTCACTTGAGCGAAAAAACCCTGAAGACTGGCGTTTTCTCCTTTCTTAAGCTGGGTTTTCCAATCGTCCAATGACAATCCGTTTTCATTAAAGACCATGGTTCTTGAATTGGACAAACCAATAACGCGCAAATTGATCTTAAGGTTTTGTTTTAAATATTTTCTTTGCGTCTTAATTTGTTCAATGAGCCGTTCACCAACGTTGCCAACACCGGTTATAAAGACGTTCAGTTGTTTCATGTTGCCTTCAAAAAACTGATCGTGAAGGGTGTTTAAGGCTTTCTTGATATCGTTTTGGGCAATGACTGCCGATATATTCCGTTCTGAAGCACCTTGCGCAATGGCCCTTACGTTGATATTGTTACGTCCCAAGGCGCTGAACATTTTACCGCTGATGCCCTGATGGCTTTTCATTTGGTCACCCACCAAAGCTACGATTGACAATTCGGCTTCGACAATAATGGGGTCTATTTTATGCAGTGAGATCTCATTTTCAAAAGTGGCATCAATTGAGGCTTTTGCCTTGTTGGCATCCTTGAGATCTATCCCGATACAAATGGAATGTTCGGAAGACGCCTGTGTGATTAAAATCACATTGATTTTTTCCTGTGCAAGGGTCTCAAACAGACGTTTTGAAAACCCCGGAATGCCCACCATACCATTGCCTTGCAGGGTCAGCAATGCAATGTTATCAATGTTGCTGATACCCTTGACCGGGTTTATTTTACCATTGACTTGGTTTGAGATTACGGTGCCGGCCGCTTCAGGCTCCAAAGTGTTTTTTATGTGGATGGGAATGCCCAAATCCAACACCGGTTGCACCGTTGGCGGATACAATACCTTGGCCCCAAAATGCGAAAGCTCCATGGCTTCCTGATACGATAAGGTTTCAATGGGATAGGCTTGCTTTACCACTTTTGGATTGGCCGTAAACATACCGCTGACATCGGTCCAAATCTCTAAACGGTCCACCTTTAGGGCGGCAGCGACAATGGCCGCGGTAAAATCGGATCCGCCACGTCCCAAGGTCGTAATTTCACCGGATTGAGATTTGGAGATAAAC
>DASWKU010000294.1:0-2499 GCA_036396455.1 Flavobacteriaceae bacterium | reverse complement strand
TTCAAGGCTAACAAGCTAAGTTTCACTATAAAAAAGAGGATTTTATTTTCAATTTTATATTTACCAAAATATATAGGTTGGAAAATTCCAGAAATTCTAATATCAATAATAAAGTTTAAAAAAATAAAATACCTAAAGAGACTTAAAGGATAATTTACGTTGGGAACCATTTTAAACAATAAAATAGGATTAAGATTTGCCAAAAATTTCTCATGGTTGTTTTTAATGAACATTTTGGGATATGTGTTTTCCATTATTTCTTTTCCAATATTAATAAGTAAGTATGGACTGAAAGAAGTTGGTGTTATATTCACAGTCCAATCCGTAATAGTAATTTTGGGGTCTATCTCCAATTATAGTTTGACTTACTATATTCCAACGGTATCCAAAAAAATTAGCGAAGATCCAAATTACCTAATCAAAGTATGGAATCTTACCACGCAAATTAGAACATGGTTGTCTTTGTTTTTGTCAATTTTGTTTAGCTTCTTGGTCTATTGGTTACTCGGGGAATATTTTATTATTTGGTTGTTGAGTTTGCCACTAATGCTCCCAAAAATTGTAAGCCCAACATTATTTTGCAATGCCCTAGAAGCAAATAGTTTTGTATTTAAAATTGGATTTTTCTCCAAGTTTCTATTTCTATTTCTAATTTATATTGACAACCACAGCAATCTCGTTAATTTTTTTCTGGCATTTTCAGAGTTATTTGTAATTATTTTTTATTTAAAGAAAATACATGTTGGCCTTTTAAAGTTTTATTGGATTTCTTGGTTCGAATTGAAACAATTTTTACGACAGACGTTCAATTTGTTTTTGGTCAACTTCTTTTTGGTATTAAAACCAAATGCCATTTTACCTTGTGTTAGTTATTTACTGGGTCTCGAATATGGAGCTTTATTTGCCATTGCACAAAAGGTTATAAACGTCATTAAAGGTACATCTGGAATAATGTTTACTAGTTTTTTCCCCATATACAGCAAAGGAAATTTAGGCGTTAGCTTATTAACTGTAAAGCGTATCGTTCCAATTTTTATTTTAATCATTTTAGGAACAGTTGGACTTTGGTATTTAAGTCCAATCATAATTTATTATCTCAATAATTTTCAGGCTAATTTATTAGCTGCTAATACGCTACAGATTTTAAGTTTGTCTGTTCCTATTTTTTTCATGAATATACCCTTGTTCAGTTATATGCTGCACCACAATAAATGGTATGCTATTTTGGTCTTTACCTTGGTTCAATTACTGGTTTTAATAGTTGCTTGGAACTTTCTTTTCAATCAGAATATAATTGGTGTCGCTAAAAGTTTGGTGATTTCTGAATACACCGTATTTATATGTTACCTACTCTTTACTATAAGATCAAAATTTGCACTTACTTATGAAAAAAGGATATAATTAATTGGTTTAGGTTAACGTTTTTTAAAAGTTAAAATATAGTAATCACCTATTCCAATTGGAAGTATTTTACTTTTCGCAATTTTTAAATCAAAGGAAATTAATTTGTTAATTAGCTTTGAGTGTTTTGTTAGACTTCGGTGATTTACTGAAGGAAAAAATACACCAAGGTTTTCAGATGCGATGAGATCAAAATGAGGGCGCATTTCATTTTTTACTTTTTTTGGTGTATGATAAAATACCTTAACGGCCTCACCACCAATATTCGCATAAACTTCATTCTTTCGTAATCTTATAAAAGCACGTTTTATTCTTCCTTTTAATAAATAAATCCAATCCCACGGATAAAACTTTCCCATGATTACTAATGTAACTATGGTATCTTTTTTAAGAATGCGATTTAAGGATTGAACTACCTTATCTAGCGAATCAGTGCAATTAAGACCACCAAAATTAGAAAACACATAATCGAAATGGTTAGATCCTAATACTTCTAAATTAGTGAAAGAGCAATTTTTAAAGGTTACATTCCTTAAGTTATATTCCAGTATTTTTTTTTCAAAATAGAATTTTGAACCATCGGTTATATCGGTTCCGGTCACTTCATGTCCTTTTTTCGCAAAGTAAAAGGCATCGATTCCACTACCTGAGTTTAATTCCAAAATGGAGGCATTGGGCTTTAAAAACCGCTCAATATGGCCATATACTTTTTGTCTCATATATTGATCTATGATACTTTCTTTATTTAGCGTTTCATAATGATCATATAGTTTTGAAAACCCTTTGTTAATGGCCTTATATTGAATCTGCTCATTCATTGTACTTTGAAGAATTTTGATCGAATCTATTAAAAACTGTCGTAGTGGGAATATAATAGCACAGTTTTAGTATTGATTTCAGTTTTTTTATTGAAAATGTACTGGTAAATAGGGTTTTTAAAGTGGCAATACCTTGACTTTTTCTATATTCTTTATGTACAAAGCGGTGTAATTTTTTATAGAATTTTGAGTTATGTGTACCTCTAAACATCATGGCCAAATCATCAGAATCGGTCCAATTGGCTTTCAGTTTTAAATCGTCTTTTACTTTTTCATAAAA
>DASWKU010000293.1:0-10366 GCA_036396455.1 Flavobacteriaceae bacterium | reverse complement strand
ATGAATTTGAAATCAGCTATACCTTTGAAGAGATTGAGCAAACCAATTGGAACGAAGAATGGGAAAAGAACTTCAATCCCATTATTGTGAATGGGACTTGCTCTGTTCGTGCGCCTTTTCATGAAAAACCCAGTACCGTTTATGATATTGTCATTGAACCCAAAATGAGCTTTGGCACAGGGCATCATGAAACCACCCACATGATGATCCAACACATCTTAAAAAATGAGTTCAACAATAAATCGGTTTTGGACATGGGATGTGGTACAGGAATCTTGGCCATTCTTGCTGAAAAAAAAGGCGCAAAGTCCATTGATGCCATTGATTATGATAATTGGTGCTACCTAAACAGTTTGGAAAATGTGGAGCGCAATGGCTGTAAACACATCACGGTATTGGAAGGCGATGCAGGTTTATTAAAAAACAGGGCTTATGATATCATTATCGCAAATATTAACCGAAATATTTTGCTTAATGACATTAATGTATATGCCAGTTGTTTAAATAAAAACGGATCATTATTTTTAAGTGGATTTTACAAAGATGATATTCCATCCATTGAAGAGGAATGCCAAAAGTATATGTTAAATTTGGTTGAGATCATCGAAGAACATAATTGGGTTGCGATAAAATTTGTAAATTAGTTTAAAATTTAGAAATGAGCACTAGAGAAAAAACATCGGAAGAGGTCCTTCTTGATGAGGAACTCTTAAAACAAAACGAAATTATTTTATATAACGATGACGTCAATACGTTTGACCACGTTATCGATACCCTAATTCATGCGTGCGATCATGCGCCCGAACAGGCCGAACAATGTGCCCTTATAGTTCATTATAAAGGAAAATGTACCGTAAAAACGGGGGATTACGACGAACTGAAACCGCGCTGCACTATGCTTTTGGAAGCAGGTTTAAGCGCCGAAATTGTTTAACCTACAATGTTGAAGGACAAACATAATTGGTTATGGGCAGTTTGGTTTTTTTAAGCGCTGTAAATCCACCTGCAATATCCACCAACTTTTCAAAACCTCTGGCCTTTAATATTGAAGCTGCAATAACAGAACGAAAGCCACTTGCACAATGGATGTAATAGGTTTTATCCTTGTTTAAAATGTTCATGTTTTCGTTGATGAAGTCCAAAGGAAAAAGCTCTGCATTTTCAAGATGTGTACTTTTATATTCGCCTTCTTTTCTAACATCCAACACATTCAACTGCTCTTTGGTTGCCATTTTTGCAAACGTTTTTGCCGAAATGGATTCCAAACTTTCTATGTCCTTTCCAGCAGCTTGCCAAGCTTCAATGCCACCTTTTAAATACCCTAAAGTATTGTCGTAACCAACGCGTGATAAACGGGTGACCGCTTCTTCACTTTTACCGTCAGGAACCACCAAAACAATGGGCTGTTTTAAATCAGTGACCAAAGCACCGACCCAAGGTGCAAACTGGCCGGTCAACCCTATAAAAATGGAATTGGGAATATGTGCTTTTACAAATTCACTTTGTGGCCTGACATCCAAGACCAATGCTTCTTCATGGTTGGCCAAAGCCTCAAATTCCTCCGGATCCAAGGGTGTATTTCCAGTTTGTAGAATCGTTTCAAAGGTGTCATATCCCATTTTGTTGAGCATGGCATTTTTTGCAAAATATTGTGGAGGTGGAGGCATGCCTTCAAGAACCTCCTTAACAAATTCTTCCTTGGTCATATCGGCACGTAATGCGTAATTGGTTTTCTTTTCGTCACCTATAGAACCAACCGTTTCCTTACTTAAATTTTTACCACATGCTGAACCAGCTCCGTGAGCGGGATATACAATGACATCATCTTCCAAAGTCATGATCTTATTTCGTAAGGAATCGTATAACATCCCAGCCAAATCTTCTTTTGTCAAATCAGATTTTATAGCTAAATCCGGTCGTCCAACATCTCCTAAAAATAAGGTGTCACCCGAAAATAGGGCATGATTTTTACCGTGTTCATCAATTAATAAATAGCTAGCAGATTCCAAGGTATGTCCTGGAGTGTGCAAAACTTTTATGGCAATATTACCTAATTGAAAAACTTCATTATCCTTGGCCGAGTGGATGGCATAGCTTGTTTCGGCCCCTGGACCATATACAATGGTAGCACCAGTTTTTTTTGCCAAATCAACATGACCTGAAACAAAATCGGCATGGAAATGGGTTTCAAAAACATATTTAATTTTTGCATGTTCGGCGTTTGCCTTGTCCACATAAGCTTGGGTTTCACGTAAGGGATCAATGATGGCGACTTCACCGTTAGATTCAATATAATAAGCACCTTGCGCCAAACACCCTGTATATATTTGTTCAATCTTCATAGTCTTTTTAATATAATTTTAAAAAACATTAGACAAAGTTACAAAACCTTTGGATTTTTCAATTAATGGCTACCTTAAACCATAAAAGCTCTTTATAGATAATGTAAAAAGCCATAACCAACGTAAACCATCCAAACCCTTTTTTCAGGCTTTTATTGGAAATATGTTTTGAAAGCAATCCTCCTATTAAGATACCTAAAATGGTTAAAAGTGAAAAGACCAATAAAAAAGTCCAATCCACCTCCATGGTATGCAGGTCACCCGTGAAACCAATCAATGAATTGATCATAATAATCACCAATGAAGTCCCCACGGCTTTTTTCATAGGTAAATTGGCCCAAACTACCAAAGCAGGAACATATAAAAAACCCCCGCCTGCACCAATGATTCCAGTTACAGCCCCAATAATTATGCCTTGGCCAAAGGTTTTGTAATAAGGATGTTTTATATTGGCATTGTATAACTGCTTATTGTTTTTAATCATAGAATAGGAAGCCAAAAGCATCACTATGGCGAAAAAGGTCATAATTCCCATCTCTTTGGTAACGGAATAATTCCCAACCGCCAAAAGTGTATCAGGAAAACTAGGCACCAAATACCTTCGAGAAAGATAGACTGCCAAAAAGGATGGAAAAGAAAAGGCAAGGCCTATTTTAAAATCGACTAGTTTTTTTTTATGTTTTTGAACAGTGCCAACCAACGATGATGTACCGACAATAAAAAGGGAATATGCGGTGGCAACCACTGGATTATAACCCAAAAAATATACTAAAATTGGTACCGTTAATATGGAACCACCACCACCAATAAGCCCCAATACCAATCCTACAATTAACGCGCCTCCATAACCTAATATTTCATTAGTATCCATTAATGAGGTAATTTATCTTTAAGAAGCCCATAGACGAAAGTGCCAAAAATTGCGGCTACAATAGTTATTAAGATTGAAAACACACCGGTTCCAACGAGAATGTACATTGGTCCAGGACACGCACCAGACAATGCCCATCCCAGGCCAAAGAGGGTTCCTCCAACAATATTGCGAGTTAACCTCTTGTCTTTTAGAGGAGCTTGCATTATGGAACCCTCAATATTTTTAAGGTTTAATTTTTTTGCGATTAATAATAAAATTATTCCTGTTAGGACAGCACTACCGATAATTCCATACATGTGAAACGATTCAAACCTGAACATTTCGTAGATGCGATACCATGACACAGCTTCCGATTTGACCAGGACAATTCCGAAAAAGATTCCAACCAATAAAAATTTTAGATATTTCATTTCAATACTTTAAAAGATTAATGGGAACAGGATGTGGACCATAAATAGGCCACCAATGAAAAAACTTATGGTTGCAATCAATGATGATAATTGTAAACTGCTCAAACCAGTAATGGCATGGCCCGATGTGCATCCTCCAGCATAGCGGGTTCCAAATCCTATTAAAAAGCCTCCTGCAATCAAGATGGCCAACCCTTTGATGCTTAAAACGTATTCCCAGCTATAAATTTCGGGAGGGAGTAACGATTTTCCAGCATTATTAAAACCGAGCTGTTGCAAATGTTCAATGGTCTCAGGATTCAAATCGATATGAATAGGATTGGACAAAACGAAGCGCGCGATAAATCCACCTATTACAGCACCGAGTACTACGATAAGATTCCATTTTTGGTCCCTCCAATTAAAATTGAAAAGTTTTGCCTTTTTTCCGGCACGGCACATGGCACAAAAGGTTTCCAAATTTGAGGACATGCCAAATGTTTTTCCAAAATAAACCAGGATAAACATCACCAATGCTATAAGTGGACCCGAAATAAACCAAGGCCAGGGTTGTAAAATGTATTCCATAAAATTAATTTTGATACAAATTTATAATTGGATAACTAGCGTTTTTATAATGGTGGCCAATTAAAAATCCAAGACTTCAATTTTATTTCTTCCTATTTTTATTTTATGCGCATCTTCCAATTGTTTTAAAAGTCTGGAAATCACAACTCTCGAAGTGTGCAAATCTTCTGCAATATCCTGATGCGTAATGGTTAAGGTTTGTGAAGCATTAAGTTTCACATTGTCCAAAAGATATTTATAAAGGCGTTCGTCCATCTTCATAAATGCCAAGGTATCGATGGTCTCCAACATTTCATTAAATCTAATTTGATAACTCTGCAATATAAAATTTCGCCAGCTCTCGTTATTGTGAAACCACTCCACCATGTAATTTGTAGGTATCATTAGTATTGTGGAATCCTTATCGGCTACGGCCCTTATTTTACTTTTGGATTTTGCCATGCAGCAGGTCAATGACATGGCACAGGTATCTCCCGTTTCAAGAACATAGAGCAACAGCTCTTGACCATTGGCATCTTCTCTTAAAACCTTGATGTTGCCTTCAATTAATAACGGAATATATGTAAGTTCCTGACCGATGTCCAGAATAATGTCGTCTTTACGGAATTGTGCCATTTGACCTACTTTTAAAATAGCATTGATAAGCAGTTCATCAAATAAATATCCAAAATGTAATTGCAAAAGTTCTTCGTCCATGTGTCAAAAATAAGGATTTCCAATTTCGAAATAAATTGTTTGGTTGTTTTTTAATAAAAACAGTATATTTGCATCCCATTTTAAGGGGCTCGTTGCGCAACTGAATACCTGCCTGCCGGCAGGCAGGGCTCAGATGTACTTATGGATTATTATGTTTACGTTCTTAAAAGTGAATTGGATGGAAGACTTTATGAGGGTCATACCTCAAGACTGGAGGAACGGATAAAAGAACACAATTCGGGTAAAACCAGTTCAACCAAAGGTTATAGGCCTTGGAAACTGGTTCATCAGGAAATATTTGAAACTGAGAAAGAAGCTATCGAAAGAGAAAGATTTCTTAAGTCAGGTACTGGAAGAGAATTTTTGAAGGAGATAATATGGCCTCGTGGCGCAACTGAATAGCGCATCTGATTACGGCTCAGAAGGTTGTGGGTTTGAATCCCGCCGAGGTCACGAATAACTATTTTAATAAGAAAAAACGCCAAGCTTGCTTGAGCGTTTTTTTGTTTAAAATAGTTTCAAAGCGGAGCTTTGCGGGAACACCGAAGGTAATCCCGTACCAGTTTGGCCAAGGTTTCAAGCTTGAGCGTTTTTTTGTTTAAAATAGTTTCAAAGCGGAGCTTTGCGGGAACACCGAAGGTAATCCCGTACCAGTTTGGTCAAGGTTTCAGGCTTGAGCGTTTTTTTGCTTAAAATAGTTTCAAAGCGGAGTTAGTTTTCAACCAATAAACCAAGAAATTCCTTTACTATTCGACTTTTACAACATTTGCGTGGTCTAAACACTTTTGGAACCTCATCTTGAACTTGAAATTTCTAAACTTGGTGATGAATTAATTATTGTAAAAGGAGATGTAGAAAAAAATCCTTCCATAGCCATAAAAATTTCAGATTAGAGTTGAATCAGCCTTAATTTTTTCAAGCTCAAAATTATTTTGGCGGTGATTGGAGCTTGTTCAAAAAAGTAGCATTATGAACATAATCGATTCTAGACAGGCCAATGTTTAATTTCTATTGGTAACATTAGTTACGTACTGCTGAAGAAAGTGAACTTACTTTTGTGCCATAATTATTTTTATTATGAGCATATTTAAACAAATCATATTATTTCTCCCTTTAGTGTTTTCACAATATGTGAGTGCACAGAATATAGAACCCATTTCGAAAGCGACTGTTCTATTGCGAGTTTCAGAAGCAAATACATCCTTAAAGATTTCGGAACAAGAGTTTAATGCTGCAAAAGCAGATTTTAGACAAACCAACGCAATCTTCATCCCTAATATTACTGTATCCCATACAGGAATTTCAACAACCAATCCGTTGATGGCATTCGGTTCTAAATTGAATCAGGAAGTATTGACAGCAGCCGATTTTAATCCGGATTTACTGAACAATCCGGAACGGGCCCAAAATTTTGCCACGCGCCTTGAAATACAACAACCCCTTATTAATGTGGATGGTTTTTATCAGCGTAAAGCGGCCAAAAATAAAATGGAGGCCATGTCTTTACAAACTGAAAGGACCAGTGATTATTTGGCCTTTGAAGTTGATAAAGCTTACATGCAACTGCAATTGGCTTACAAAGCGGTTGATGTATTGCAAAAAGCACTTGAAGCTACATTGGCCAACAAAAAAATGGCCGATAATAGTTTTAAACAAGGCTATTTGCAACAGGCCGATGTACTGGCTGTTGAGGTAAGGGTCACCGAAGTAAAAAACCAATTGCAAACGGCTAAAAGCAATGTTGAAAACACCTCAAATTTTATATCCTATTTAATGAACGATACCAGTAACAACATCCTTATTCCAACAGATAGTTTAGACATAAATACCTTTGATTTAGTTACGGCATCACAGATTTCGGAAGAGCGTTCAGATATTAAAGCCATGCAGTTGGCCTCAAATGCGTATGAAACCATGCACAAGGCGGATAAAATGACATTTCTTCCAACTTTAAACGCTTTTGGAAGCTATGAGTTGTACGATGATAAAGTCTTTCAAGGTGATGCCAATGGGTATGTCATTGGTGCCCAATTGAGTTGGACCATTTTGGATGGCACCAAACGTTTTGGTAAAGCTCAAAAAAGTAAAGCTGAATATGAAAAATCCAAACTTCAATATGAACAGTACGTTTCACAAAGTCAGTTGGAATTAAACAAAGCAAAACGTATGTTTATGGATGCCGAAAACAAATTAAGGCTTACAAAACTTGCCATGGAGCAATCCAAAGAATCCTTAAGGATTAGAACGAATCGCTTTAAGGAAGGTCTTGAAAAAGCATCCGATCTTTTAATGGCAGAAACACAGTTTGCACAAAAACAACTGGAATATTACCAAACCATTTTTGAATATAATTATGCACAAGCATATCTACAATTTTTAACCAAAGCTTAATAATAACTATGAAAACTAAATATACAATACCATTTTTTGCTCTAATACTTTTAATCGTAAGTTGTGGTAATGACAATAAAAAACCGACAGAAAACCTAATCCCAATTACGGTAACCGTAAAAACTGCAGGTGATAGTGCCAATAACCAATTCATTGCAGCTAGTGGGACCATTCAAGCTGTAAACAGTGCCAATTTAAGTACGAGAATGATGGGGTATGTCACAAAAATTCCAGTGAATATTGGCGATAAAGTTAAAGAAGACCAGTTATTGGTAGCCATAAACAATTCGGATTTAATAGCAAAACTTTCACAAGTCGATGCTAGTGTAACCGAGGCTACTGCTGCTTTTATAAATGCTGAAAAAGATTATAACCGATATAAAAATCTGTATGCTGAACACAGTGCGACCCAAAAAGAATTTGATGACATGACCGCCAATTACAATATGGCCAGGGCACGATTGGAGGGAGCAAAACAGATGAAAAATGAAATTGAGGCACAATTTGCTTACGCCAATATACGTGCTCCTTTTTCTGGTGTGATTACCAATAAATTTATCAATGAAGGCGATATGGCCAATCCAGGAATGCCTTTGATTGCTATGGAATCACCTAGCAATTTTGAAGTCATGGCGCGAGTTCCAGAAAGTGAAATCTCTAAAATTCAATTGGGAACGTCTGTAAACATAATTGCAAAATCAATAAATAAATCTATTAATGGGAAGGTTACAGAAGTTAGCAGTTCTGCAAAAAATACAGGGGGTCAATTTTTGGTAAAAGTAGTGTTGGATAAAACAGACGCTTCCATTTTATCGGGGATGTTTGTAACGGTCCAATTTCCAATGGAACATCAGCAAGATGAGGAAGTTGTTTTAGTTCCTGTGTCAGCCTTAGTAAACAATGGCCAATTATCAGGAGTTTATACCATAAGCGAAAACAATACTGCCATTTTAAGGTGGTTACGATTGGGCAAAATTTTTGGAAATCAGGTCGAAGTATTGTCTGGTCTATCTTCAAATGAAACTTATATTATTTCAGCTAAAGGTAAATTGTACAATGGTGCAAACATAACAATTCAATAACCTTAATAATAAAGAAATGCAAGAAGGAATTTCAGGTAAAATCGCCCATTTTTTCATCAATTCAAAGCTTACTGTTTTATTAATGGTTGGCTTGATGATTATTGGCGTGTACAGTTCATTTCTGATTCCAAGGGAAGAGGAGCCCCAAATCATTGTGCCCATGGCCGACGTTATGGTCGGGTATCCCGGTGCAAATCCATCAGAAGTTGAAAATAGGGTCGTGAAACCTTTAGAGAGAATTATCTCAGATATTAAAGGTGTTGAACATGTGCATAGCATGGCCATGAACGGACAAGCGGTCATTGTTGTTCAATTTTATGTAGGTGAAGATACCGAACGCTCTTACGTGAAATTATATGATGAGTTGATGAAACATGAAAACATGTTTCATCAAGGAATATACAAACCTATTGTTAAAACGCGCTCCATCGATGATGTCCCTATGTTGGGCTTGACGCTTTGGAGTGAACACTACGACGATTTCCAATTACGCCAAATTGCCGAAGAGGTGACTTCTGAAATTGAAAAGGTAAAAGATGTATCCATAACCAAAGTCATTGGTGGAAGAAATCGTGAACTGAAAGTGATTTTGGACACTGATAAAATGGCTGGAAACGGAGTGGATGCCTTGGGAATCATGCAAATGATTCAAGCTAACAATAGTAGTTCACAATCAGGAAGTTTTGTGAATAATGACACGGAATATTTGATTACAACAGGCCGCTTTTTAGAGACTTCTGAAGATGTTGAAAATCTTATAGTTGGAGTCAATCAAAATATGCCGGTATATTTAAAACAAGTGGCAACTATTCAAGATGGGCCTTCGTCACCAAAAACGTATGTGTCTTTTGGTTATGGACAAGCCAATGAAAGTCTCGAAAAATACAAGTCGGAATATCCTGCGGTCACCATTTCAATTTCCAAAGTAAAAGGAGCCGATGCCATGAAAATTTCAGATAAGATATTGGCACATATAGAACACTTGAAAACGACCTTGATCCCTTCAGATGTACATGTTGATATCACAAGAAATTATGGTGAAACAGCCTCCGATAAAGTTGGCGAACTCCTATTGCATCTTGGAATTGCCATTTTGGCGGTTACTGTTTTGGTGATGCTTGCCATGGGTTGGCGAGGTGGATTGGTCGTGTTCTTCTCTGTTCCATTAACCTTTGCCTTAACCTTATTTGCTTATTATGTATTGGGCTATACTTTAAACAGAATTACGCTTTTTGCCTTGGTATTTGTCGTTGGGATTGTAGTGGATGACAGTATCATAATAGCCGAAAACATGCACAGGCATTTCAGGATGAAGCGTTTACCGTTTAAACAGGCTGCCATTTACGCTATAAATGAAGTGGGCAATCCAACCATTTTGGCAACATTCACGGTGATTGCAGCTATTTTACCAATGGCCTTTGTGTCAGGAATGATGGGACCTTATATGAGCCCTATGCCCATTGGGGCATCCATAGCCATGATATTGTCATTGTTTGTGGCCTTAACGGTAACCCCTTATTTAGGGTATCATTTATTACAGGTAAAAGATGAGCAGTCACACAAGGAAGAAGAAGGTTTGGAAACGAGTAGAATATACAAAATCTATAAAAAGATTGAACAACCCCTTTTGAACAATTCTCGTAGAAGAAACATCATGTTAGGCGTAACAGTCTTGTTACTTATAGGCTCCGTACTGATGTTTTTTACAAAATCGGTTGCAGTAAAAATGTTGCCTTTCGACAACAAGAATGAATTTCAAGTGGTCATAGATATGCCAGAAGGCACCACTTTGGAAAGGACCGCTGTGGTAACGCAAGAGATTTCACAATATTTGACCACTGTTCCCGAAGTCGTCAATTATCAGAACTATATTGGAGCTTCATCGCCTATAACCTTTAACGGACTGGTTAGACACTATGATTTGAGAGGCGGAAGTAATATGGCCGATATTCAGGTCAATCTTTTACATAAGGAAGATCGGGATTTACAAAGCCATGATATCGC
>DASWKU010000292.1:0-2422 GCA_036396455.1 Flavobacteriaceae bacterium | reverse complement strand
TATTTTGTAACACCAATTGTCTTAAGGTATTATCCTGCTGACGTTTTTCTAATTTAGATTTTAACTTTTTGGGAAGCCTATTCATAAAACAAAAATACTATCTTAGAAACTTAAATTTTAATGCATGTACAGATTTCTTTTTATTTCTTTATGTTTTTTTATTTACCAAAGTTCAACTGCTCAAATCTCATCCAGCTATACCATTTCATTCGAAAATGCAGTCCATCATGAAGCTCAAATAAAAGCCACCTTTACCAATTTAAAATCCGGTGAGGTTGAGTTTAGAATGAGCCGCTCATCCCCTGGGCGTTATGCATTACATGAGTTTGCAAAAAATGTTTACCATGTTGTAGTCACCGATAGTGAAGGGAATATTTTAAAAACGACAAGACCAAACCCTTATGCATGGCGCGTCAATGGACACGACGGCACCATAAACGTTAGTTATACCTTGTTTGCCAATCATGGTGATGGCACCTATGCCCAAGTGGATGAAACCCATGCCCATTTAAATGGTCCGGCGACATTTATGTATGTTCCGGAATTGTCGGAAGATGGCATTGAGGTGACCTTCAAGGTTCGTGAAGATTTAAATTGGAAGGTCGCCACGCAATTGAAGCACGAAAAAGGGAACACTTATTACGCTGACAATTTCCAATATTTAATGGATAGCCCAACCGAAATTTCCGATTACCGAAAGCGTTCGTTTCAAGTGGATAATCAAACCATAAATTTTGTATTGCATGATGACGAGGCTTCAGATGAAGATTTTGACCAATATTTTGAAAGCGTAAAAAAAATAGTCCTTCAAGAACAAGAAGTTTTTGGAGAGCTTCCAACCTATGATTTCGGCGAATACACTTTTCTAGCCTGCTATGTGCCCAATGTGTCCGGTGATGGAATGGAACATCGGAATTCGACCATTTTGACAACCACTAGAAGTTTGGCCCATGGTGGGATCCAAAATAATATAAGTACAGTGTCCCATGAATTTTTTCACTGCTGGAACGTGGAGCGCATCAGGCCAAAAGCTTTGGAACCTTTTGATTTTACAAGGGTCAATATGAGCGGGGAGCTTTGGTTTGCCGAAGGGTTTACCAACTATTATGATGCATTGACGTTATGCAGAACGGGAATTTGGAGTTTGGACGCTTATTTAAGGGATATGCAGAACACCTTTAATAGGGTTTGGGCATCTCCCGGGCGACAGTTTTTTAATCCCATAGAAATGAGTTACCAGGCACCTTTTGTGGATGCGGCAAGATCGATTGATGACACCAATAGGGAAAACACCTATATTTCATATTATATCTATGGCGAAATGTTGGGGTTGGCCTTGGATCTATCGTTAAGGGAAATCAATCTCAACCTTGACGATTATATGAAATTGGTTTGGAATTCCTTTGGGAAAATGGGGAACTATTATACCGTTGAGGATTTACAAAAGGCTCTGGGCAACTATGCTGGAGAAGAATTTGCCAACACGTTCTTTAATAATTATATCTACAAAAGTGAAATGCCGGAGTTTGAACGGCTTTTTAAAAATGTTGGTATCCATTTAAAGCTTGATGAAAGCAACGTGTCATTTGGTGCCGAAGTGAGATACCAAAAAATAACGGACAATCCCAGAATGGGTTCAACAGCCTATCTTGCTGGATTTCAAAAAGGCGATAAAATTCTTAAAGTTGAAGCATTTAATTTAAACGATATGGTGCCTTTGGAAATGGTCTTGAATAAATATAATGTAGGCGATAAAGTTAAAATGACGTTTCAACGTTATGAAAAGATTAAGGAAGTTGAGGTCACGTTAACATCTCAAAAAAGATACGCTTTAACCGTTATGGATAAAGCATCAACAACAGACGAAATGCTCGAAAACAGAAGGAATTGGTTACATGCAAAACAATGACATTAGATATTGCAGGGCTTCAACAGATGAAGAACTCCACCAAATTCTGGAGCTTCAAAAGCAAAACCTGCCCAGTTCCCTTTCATTATCCGAAAAAGAAAAGAGGGATTTTTAACAGTCGTCCACACCTTTGAGATTTTAAAGCAAATGAATGACTGTTGCCCTCACTGTATTGCAAAACATGGGGATAAGGTTGTTGGGTATGCCTTGAGCATGCACCCAAAATTTGCTGATGGTATAGAAGTCCTAAAGCCCATGTTCATTGAAATAAACAAGATCATTTCGGGGAATGCAAAGTATATCATCATGGGGCAGATTTGCGTTGGTAAAAATTACAGAAAGCGAGGAATCTTCAGAGGATTATACAACTTTATGAAGCAAGAGCTTCAAGCCACTTTTAACTACATTATTACCGAAGTGGATGCTGAAAACCTACGGTCTTTAAATGCGCATTTGGCGGTAGGCTTTGAAATCTTAAGGGAATATCATGCCGACAATAAGGATTGGATTATT
>DASWKU010000291.1:0-8444 GCA_036396455.1 Flavobacteriaceae bacterium | reverse complement strand
CTGACCTTTTACTATAAAAACATTGGATTTTGCGGTTTCCAGTAAGATCATCACAATTTTTGGAGAGGTGTCCACCACTTGAAACCCATTTTCTACAGGTTGGGCATATAACAAATTGGATGCTTCCTTGACTTCAATTTTGGTTTCTTTAGCTTCAATTTTAATTTCTTTTATGTCGGCTTTAGCTTCTTTTACAGCAGGAATAGGGACCTCTACAGTTTTAGTCTCCATTTTTTTCTCCTCTTTTAAGGATTTCAATTCTTCCTGTAAGCGTTCAATCTCTTTCTCTTTTTCTGCCGTGTTTTCAGTGACTGCTGGTAGTGCAGGTGTTGAAGTTATTTTATGACTCGGTTCGTATTTATAATTTGCATTTTGATAGGTCTCAAAAGCATCCCTCAATGCCAAGTTATAGGCTTTTGCAAATTCTTTTTCCCTAGTTTCCCCAATTTTTGACGACATAACAATACTTCCGTCACAACCCTTCAAATCAATTCTAAGTTTTGTTTTAAACAATCCTTTATCATCAACAACATCGGCATATAAAGCCAAACATCTATTGTTTTTTAAATCCTGTGGCAGTTCTTCATTTGCCAAAAAAGCAGTATAGCCATATTTATCAAACAAAAACTTTGTAAGGGAATTAAGCTGATATTTATCTTCTTCCCCTAAAAAACTGTAGGTTGTGGGCACAATTATATATTTGTAATGGTTAATGGATTCTTGAGCAAATACCTTAAATTGAAGACATGTAATCAATAAAATAATAAGACTTAGTTTTTTCATTTGTTCTTAAGTTTTAAATCAGGATATAAATATACATTAAGGAATTTAAAGGTACATTTTTATCTCCAATAAATCTTTTACTTGTTTTATTTTGGAATCAATATTCTCATTATTATAATTAAAAAAAATGGCATCATAACCTACATTTAAGGCGCCCAAAATATCCGCTTCGTAGCTATCCCCGATCATCATACTTTCGTGTGCCCTGGCATTGGCAACCTGTAGAGCGTGATTGAATATTAACGGATTTGGTTTTTTAACGCCTGCCATTTCAGAATTGGTAATGGTCTTAAAATAGTGTGTGATATTGGATGAAGTCATTTTTTTTAGTTGCACCTCTTCAAAACCATTGGTTATGATATGCAATTCGTATTTAGGATGCAAATAATTAAGTAGATCGACAGTACCTTCAAAAAGATGGTTGAATGATGCCAAATTCTCAATATAATCTATGGACAGTTGGTAAATCAGTTCATCTTCAACAGCATGGTTTAAGGCATTAAAAGTATCTTTTAACCTTCCATATCTCAAAGTGGCTTTGTCAATTTGTTCTTCCCTGTAAAGTTTCCAATACTTTAAATTTATGGGTTCGTAAATCCTTAAAAAGTTTCCGGTCTCTATATCAACTTGATGCAAATCGAATATTTTTTGGAAGGTCAACGCTGAGTTTTTATCAAAATCCCAAAGGGTATGATCGAGATCAAAAAACACATGTTTAATATGGTCAATCTTCATGTGCTGATTCTAAAATTATTGTAAATAAATCCCTGAATCCTTTCCAACGGTCTTCATCACTGAAGGTATAATTGTGAAACACGGGCGTAAAAATACCGTTAACTTGTTGCACTTGGTGAATTATGCGCTGTAATTCTTCCTTCTTATCCAAAAAGGACTGTTTTTTTAATAGGGCATAATCGATGCAATGAAACGAATGGATAAGCAAAGGCGTTTGCACCTCATAATCCAGATCATAAAATAAAAATGGCGTGCAAGTTCCTGCCCTAAACCCGGTTTGATTGAAATAGCCCATGGTATAATCTTCCTTAATTTCCAATTCGATCAAATTTCTGTAGGATTCCGGCAGGTTGATTTTTGAAAACGAATTTCGGGAAGCCTCCAATTCATAATTCACAATGGATTCCAATTTCTTTTTTTCATTTTTAAGAATTTCAAAATCGTGCAGAGCAAAAAAGGAGGCCTTTAACCCTACTTTACAATAATCGGCAACCGATTTTATAAGGGATACAAACTTCTTCTTGTTGACATTGATATTTTTGTCATAAGTGGAATAATCCCCAATCAAAAAAAAGACAACGAACTTAAATCGGGATGTCTTCTGTTTATTGATGATCCATTTAAAAGTATCATAAGGATCACGTTGAAATCCTGCCAGTACCAAATAACGCTGGGAAAAACGTTTCAATTTCAACTTGACCAAATCATTAAGGGTCCCTCCAATACTTCTCAAGAGCCCTTTTTGTTTAAAGTAATAAGCCATTGGCACATCAATAATGGGCTGAACAGTATAGGTTTTATCAGGAAATTCAAAGGCTTTATAATGCAACTGTAAAACTGCTTTAAATTTATAGGCCCAAATATCAACAACGGGCTGGTTTAAAAATCCACTTTTAAAGGCCAAACTTTCCGTGGCAGTAAAGCGCCCATATTCATCTTTAACGTGTGGCAAATATTCTTCATAACGGCACAATAAATAAAATGATGTTGCAAAAATATCATAAGGTAGGTCGCTCTTTTCGTTGGTTGGGAAAAAACATTTGGTCTGTTCCCAGTCATGGACGTTGATCTCAACATCGCTCAATCCCTGCTCAAACAAAAGCTCATGGCATCGCACAAAAATCTCGTTTCCCAAAGGTTGTCTCGCATACGACATTTTTAAGCTTTCATGGGCTATAAACGCTTCGACCGTGGTGGTGAAATCAACAGGAATACCAAGAATTCTGGTACAAATGTGCTTAAAGACATACCTTAAACGTGGTGTAATTTTATGAGTGTAAACTAATAGCATTAACTATGATAAATTATCAAATGCCAAATGCCTTCCCGATAGTTATCGGGACCAAATTCCGAAGCATGGGATATTGTCAGCATTGGTATTTGGTGCTTGAATATTGATTTTTTAAATAAGATTTTCATCTGCAAAGCTAAAGTACGCCTTTTCAGTAATTATTAAATGGTCCAACACTTTTATATCCAAACTTTGTGCCGCCACTTTTAATTTTTGGGTAAGCTGTTTATCAGCTTCACTGGGTTTGAGCGTTCCTGAAGGATGGTTGTGCACCAAAACCAATCCGGTTGCGCCAACTTCCAAGGCATTCTTCAATACCAAACGCACATCCACCAATGTTCCCGTTATTCCACCTTTGCTCAAAAGCTGTTTCTGAATGACCTTATTGGAATTGTTGGTGTAAATAATCCAGAATTCTTCATGGGGCAATTCGCCAATAATGGGCTGCATGAGCTCAAATACTGAAACACTTGAAGAAATTTTCTTCTTTTCTAAGGCTTCCTCTCCCCTACGTCTTCTGCCCAATTCCATGGCAGCCGCAATCGTAATGGCCTTTGCTTCACCAATGCCCTTAAACTCCATTAACTGTTTGATGGAGCGTTTGCCAAGTTCACTCAAATTAAAATCGGCACTGGCCAAAATACGCTGGCTCAAGGCCACGGCACTTTCATCCGTACTTCCTGAACCAATAAGTATGGCAATCAACTCGGCATCACTCAAAGCGTCTTTTCCCTTATCCCGTAATTTTTCGCGGGGCTGGTCATCCTGTGACCAGTTTTTTATGGAAAATGAGGTTGGTTTTTCTGACATGCGTTAAAGATAAATATTGTAATTTTCAGAAGCAATTTAAAATCTAAATTATGCTATCATTATTTGAAAGCAAAGCCCATGAGGAAATTTTGAACAAAATTAATAAACTTGATGAAAACTCCCGAGCAAAATGGGGAAAAATGAATGTGGCACAAATGTTGGCGCACTGTTGCGAACCTATAAAAGTACCTTTGGAAAAGCTCACTCTTAAAAAACCTAATATTGTCATGAAGGTATTGTTTTCGTTTTTTAAGAATTCCCTTTACAACGATAAACCATGGAAACATGGTCTGCCAACCAGTAAAGAATATAAAGTTGTAGATGGTAAAGTCTTTTTTGATGAGAAAAATAAATTAATTGATCTCATTAATGAGTTTCACTCTAAAAAAGACCAGACCAATTGGCCTCCGCACCCTTTTTGTGGTCATCTTACCAGTGAACAATGGGGAAAAATGCAGTATAAACATCTCGACCATCACTTAAATCAGTTTGGTGTCTAACTACTAATTTTAATGAACAATGAATTTGAATTATCCTCCAAAACACCATCAAGACAATAACGTCAATCACATGGTTGAAGTGATCAAAGCCTATCCTTTGGCTACGCTCATTTCAGTTAAAAATGACGAACCCTTTATTACCCATTTACCGCTCATTTATCGTGAAGATGGCAAACTGATTGGGCATATTGACATTTACAACCCCCAAGCCGAACTTTTGAAACATGATAATAAATTGACCATCCTGTTTTCCGGTCCACAATGTTACATTTCACCGAGTATCTATGCCACTACCCAATTGCCCACTTGGAACTACATCAAAGTGCATCTAAAGGGCACGGTAAAAGCCATTGAAAGCAAGGAAGCCTTAAAGGAATCTCTCATAAAAATGACCGAATTTTTGGAACATCCCTATCACAAATATGTTTTGGAACCTGATAACCAAAGAATGTTAGGTAATTTGGATTATATTAAAATGTTTGAAATCACCATTACAAATTGGGAAGGCAAATTCAAACTTTCCCAAGACAAACGCCCTCAAGATATGGAGAATGCACGAGAGGAATTGATACGTGCCAACCAGGAAAGTGTTAAAGCGTTTTTGGATAAAGTCTTTAGTTGTCATTCTGAATAAGCGTAGCGCAATGAAGAATCTTTAGTGGGATTCTTCACGTTGTTCTGAATGACAAACCATTAAGGTTTTTTTGGACAAGTAATTTTCCTTAAATTTATGAAAAACAAATTATTTACTCATGAAAAAGCTAAGAAAAGAAGACATAAGTCAAGAGGTCTTTGACTTATATGATGATTACGCCCACAATAAAATTGACCGCCGCCAGTTTGTTGAAAAATTGTCCCTGTACGCCGTTGGAGGTATTACCGTAGGTTCACTTTTGAGTTTTGTTTCTCCAAATTATATGGACACATTACTTGTAAAACCTGATGATGACCGTTTGGATTCCAAATTCATCACCTACGATTCCCCAAAAGGCGGAGGAAAAATTAAAGGACTTCTCTCAAAACCCAAAGATGCCAAGGGCAAATTGCCCGGCATCGTCGTAGTCCATGAAAATCGCGGACTCAATCCCTATATAGAAGATGTCGGCAGACGAGCAGCAATCGAAGGATTTATATCGCTTGCACCCGATGCCTTGACTCCGCTTGGTGGTTATCCCGGAAACGACGATGATGGTAGAACACTTCAACAAAAACGTGATCGCAATGAGATGCTCGAAGACTTTATAGCTGCCTACGATTATTTAAAGACCAGTGACCAATGCACAGGTAAGATTGGTGTGGTCGGTTTCTGTTTTGGGGGCTGGATTGCCAACATGATGGCGGTGAGAATCCCAACCTTATCAGCAGCCGTACCTTTTTATGGAGGGCAACCCAATGCTGAAGATGCTGCAAAAATTAAAGCGCCCCTACTTTTAAATTATGCCGGATTGGATACACGCGTTAATGCGGGTTGGCCAGATTATGAAAAAGCGCTTAAAGAACATCATGTGGAATATACGGCTTATGTTTACCCAGATGTCAACCACGGGTTCCATAACAATACCACGCCACGCTTTGACAAGGAAGCTGCCGATTTGGCTTGGAGCAGGACCATGGCATTTTTTAGGGAGAAGCTTAAATAGGGGAAAAAATTCATGCCTAAAATACGTAGTTCTACGTATTGATTTATTTCAAGGAAATACCTAACTTGTTTGACCCTAAGATTACTCCCATTGGAGTAAAGCGCATGGAACACTTCCTGAATGCTTGGCAATAAGGAATGTGTATCTTATACCCTTAATCGGATTATTTATAGAAGAAATCGGTTGACCTTAAAAATTGTGGTATGACAAATGTAAGAGCGTATGCAGACCGCGAACTGTTGGACAAAGTTGTCGAGATAGGCGGTGTGATTCCCAACGAAGGAAAATATTTGATCATTGGCGTACAGTCCAACGAAGATGCCTTCAATGTTTTTGATGACAAGTTTTATGTTTTCGATGGCCCTAAATTCAAACAGTTAAGCACCGGTACCACCAATTCAGGTAAAACGGCACTTCTGTTTTTCAAGGACCAAAACCTTCCTGGAGCGGCAGTATGGCAAACCAACAAATGGTATCCCGACCTGTACCAAAGAGGGATGCACAAAGCCTCTCGTACCGATGGTGGCATGAGGGCACTGCGTCAACAAAAGCCCATTTATTTCTATCGGGATCGTGATGGCGATACCCTAGCCGAAGAGCAGGGTGAACTTTTTTTCGACATTATTTTTGCCAATATGCACGGCGTGGATTATAATCCTTTCAGCACCATTACCAGGGAAGAAATCAATGGATGGTCCTTTGGCTGCCAGGTCTGGAACAGAATGGGCGATTACAGGCAAATGGTCAATGCCGTTTGGAACAGGAATAAAAGCGTGGATTACGCTTTGCTCAAGGAGTTTTAGGCAAGCTTTCTGTTTAGTTAAAACCATTTTGGAGTTTACATTGGCCAAACCCTTAATATCTGTAGATTATATCATTGATGTAAACTCCCTGATAACTATACATACATTGACAACCGTTATGAAAAAGACAACTCAAAATTATTATATATTTCAACAAAGGTCAATCCTAAAAAGCATATTATGAAATCCCTTTTACACCTTCTCTTTTGTTCCCTGCTTTCTTTTCAATTTGGTTTTTCACAGAGTCAATTGGGTCCTGGATACAAGACCATCATATTGGACAGCACTTACCAACATACCAAGTGGGGCGTTGAACCATCCGATATGATATACAAGTTTGCAGCTTATACCACAAGTTTCGACTCCAATGATGATAACGATGGAGACGGTGTTGGTGAAAGCTGGGGCATTCCTGAATGGGTCGCGTATGAGGTCAAAAAGAAAACAGGCCAAGGCGCACCCAGTTATAATCGCCCAAAGTGGATGACCGACACCGCCATGTACAGTGCCGGCATTGTTCCCAAAGATGAGACTTACCATGTCCTAGGTACGGATAGTCTTAAAGAGGTGAAGGATAACTACCGCTACTCAAGAGGCCATATGTGCCCAAAAGATGCCGCAGACCGAATGGGGCTTAATGCGGGTTGGAACACGCATACCGTGCTCAATGCGGTCCCGCAATTGCAATGGCAGAACAACGGTATTTGGAAGAAACTCGAAAATAAGGTGACGGAATGGGCAGATGAACTCGGTAGCGTTTGGGTCGTCTGCGGCCCGGTATTCTTCAATAAAACGCCCGCAATTTGGCTTGGTCAAAAAGATGAGGTCAGAGCCGCAGTACCAGATGCTCTTTACAAGATCATTATCAGAGAGTCTACCAATAGCAGCACCGGAGTGGAAACCCTGGCATTTCTGATTCCCAATGTATTGCCGAAAGAAGAAGATGAACTGCCCAAATTCCTTACCAGCATACGGCGTTTACAGGAATTGACCGGACTCACCTTCCTCACCGAGCTGCCAGAAGCGGCACGAAACATCGAACTCAATAGAAACAGCAATCTCACTGAACGCAAGGCCATTTTCAATGCATGGAACTGACCAAAACAAATTATAACATTTGCCAACAAAAGCCATGATCATTTTGGATTTCAGGGTGTAATCCAACCATGGTTTTTTTAATCCAAATTCGTTTTAGACGATTAGTGTAAAAAATAAGAATAACCGTATTGGCTATCTACCGGTTTGACAGTTAACCGTTCAAATAAAATTACTTTATCAATTCCATTACCTCTCCAAAATCCAGTCTTCCATAGTTAGCAGAGCTTTCAAGAAAGTACTACCCTTTGGATTACTTGTCGTTTTTGAAGTCATTGCTTTGAAAACCTCAATAAAGTTTCTTACAAAAAAGGAACTGACGCATGGAACGTAACTATTGCTGTTTTAAAAAAAACAGTCCAAAACAGTAAGACAATTCACACTAAAATACGTAAAATTACGTATTGATTTTCAAGCAATTAATAATTATATTAGACATCGAATTCATTGCAAAAAAAGGATATTCGCCTAAAACATTTATCAAGCTCAACCAAACAAATTCATAAACAAAAAATGGAGCAAGCCGAAAATCCAGTAAAGAGTAGGCAAAAATTAAATCTCTAAAAACATGATATTTTGCAGCTGGATATTATCTCCTGTGATAACCGTCATTAAAACCATCATTACCATAATTCGCACCATCGTTGAAACAGTATGCGAATGGGTAAGCACAGTCATTCACACTATAAAAACAATTGTTGAAAAGATCTGTACATGGCTTCCATGGCCTTTAGATAAACTTTGTGACTTTGTTACTAAAGTAATAGACGTTTTTGAAACCGTATGG
>DASWKU010000290.1:0-7970 GCA_036396455.1 Flavobacteriaceae bacterium | reverse complement strand
TAGGATACTCTTTGGAAAAGACAGTTGGGTTCCTGAAGAATTCCCAACCTATTTCAGGGTTCTTGAAAGTGCCGATGAATACTTTCCATACCACAAAAAATACCATGCGTTTTGGCCCATGTATGGATTGGATTTACCAGATGAAGTCCTTAAAAAAGTATATTATAAAAATGCATTACGAATTGTTCCGGGACTGGACAAGAGCTTATTCCCAAACTAATCTTTTTAATATATGAAACCAACTGAAACCAAGGAAATTCTTGAGACACTGGATCCTCAAGATTGGGAAAAAACAAGGCAACTGATGCACCAAATGGTGGATGATGCCATCGAGTTTACAAAAACCCTAAGGGATCGCAAGATTTGGCAACCTATGCCAGATGATATTCTGGACACTTTTAAAACCAAATTGCCTCAAGAACCACAAGAGGGCAGTAAAGTTTATGATGAATTTAAAACGACAATTGTGCCTTATATTATGGGGAATGTGCATCCAAGATTTTGGGCCTGGTATATGGGAAGTGGCCTCATGTCGGGCGCAATAGGGGATTTCTGGGCATCGGTTTTAAATCCAAATTTAGGAGGAGGCAACCATTCCGGACACAAGGTTGAGGAGCAGGTTATTGATTGGGTTAAGGAGATGGTCCATTTCCCAGAATCGTCTAGCGGTTTGTTGGTAAGCGGTGGCTCGATGGCCAACTTTACGGCTTTGGCGATTGCCCGAAACGTCAAAGCTGGATATGATATAAGAACAGAAGGTATCACACCTGAAATCGCCAATAAAATGGTCGTGTATGGGTCAACTGAAGTGCACAGTTGCAACCAAAAAGCCCTAGAATTGTTAGGCATGGGTTCCAAAGGACTGATTAAGATTCCTGTACATGCAGACTATACCATAAATATTGAAGTCCTTAAAAACCAGATTAAAAAGGATAAGACTTCAGGGTTGTTGCCCATTGCCATTATTGGAACTTCAGGTACTGTAAATACGGGAGCCATAGACGACTTAAATGCTCTCGCAGATATTTGTAAGGAAGAAGGCTTGTGGTTTCATGTGGACGGTGCCATTGGGGCCATTGCCATGATTTCAGATGTTGTAAGACCACAATTAAAGGGTCTGGAAAGAGCAGATTCCGTAGCATTGGATTTACATAAATGGCTGCACATGCCTTTTGAAGCGGGTTGTGTATTGGTTAAGGATAAAGAAAGCCATAAAAGAACCTTTTCATTGATCCCAGAATATTTGGCTAAAAACACACGAGGATTGGCTTCTGGTGAAGATTGGTTTAGTGAGTACGGATTGCAATTGTCGAGACGTTTTAGGGCCTTAAAGGTTTGGATGTCCTTAAAAGAACATGGAACAAAGCGCTTTGGCAGAATGATCGACAAAAATGTCGCACAGGCCCATTATTTGGGACAGCTTATTAAAAATCATGGGCATTTGGAGTTGGTCGCACCCATTGGATTGGATATCGTTTGTTTTAGATACAATCCGGGAGGCAAATCTTTGGATGAATTGAATGCATTAAATAAGGAAATCAAATTACAGTTGGAAGAGCGTGCCATTGCTTTACCTGGCTATACCACACTTAATGGTTTGTATTGCATTCGTATTGCCATTTCAAATCACAGGACCACCAACGAAGATTTTGATGATCTTGTACATGATGTGATAGCCATTGGTCGGGAGTTGGGTTAGTTGCTCCTTAACAGTACAATACAGGTTCGATGTGGATTAAACCCTTTCAAATGGCATTCATCTGTTAAACTTTGAAGCTTCCTGATGTTTTTGTATGGCCTTTCTGGATAAAAATAAACCTACAACCAAGGAAATGAAAGCCCCTATCCAAACGCCCGGTATAAAATCGATAAACAAGAAAAAGTCATAAGTTCCGTGGAAGATAACGGCCAAGAAAAGTCCCGTAAAATTCAAAATTACCTTGTTATTTGAAAATTTGGCCTTTCCCATAAAATAGCCCATTAAAACCGCAAATGTGGCATGTGCCGGAACTGCGGTAAACGCTCTCAAAATAGCGACTTCCATACCACCTTGCATAACATACATTAAATTTTCGACAGCCGCAAAACCCATCGAGACCATAACGGCATAAATAATGCCATCAAAGGGCTCGTTAAAGGCTTTTCGGGGCTGCGAAACATAACGTACAATAATGTATTTGCTGAACTCTTCGGATAGTCCAACCACAAAAAAGGCTTTAATAAATTGTTCCTGAACACTAAAATGATTTTTTAATGGAAGCACTACATCAAAACCTGAATACAAAAGTGTAGAAATAAGGACACTTACGATGGCCCCAGATACAAAGCTCAATAAAAGCAAACGCTTGGGTTCCTTTTCATATTTATCCTTGACATAAATATAAATGATGACAATGCATACGGGTGCAATGGCCAATAAGAGTAAATTCATGTGCTGGTGATCAATTTTTGTTCAATGGCATGTACTACAAGTTCATAATATGATTTGTTGCTGGCCACAAAATGATTGTCGTTGCCTATATGTTTCAGTATTTTTTTGAATCCTTCCAAGGATACCAGTTTAACGGCTTCCACTTCTTCTTTTTGAAGCTTTAGCAGCGAAATATCCACTTTTAATTCTGAAATGAATGTGTTATGAAATTCATTGTCCACAATGCCGTTGTCATACTTTTGAAAACACTCGAACACGCCAATGTTCTCCAAGTCCTTTTCATGAACGGTCAAGCCAATTTCTTCCTGGGCTTCTCTTTTGGCAGCTTCAATCATCGATTCACCGGCATCGATATGGCCCGCGACGGAAACATCCCAAAGCAATGGACAAATCACTTTACTGGCAGAACGTTGTGCCAACAAAATTGCTCCTGATTTGGTGTATAACCAAAGATGGACCGTATGATGATAATGGCCTTTACTGTGGATTTCAGACTTTGGTGCCGACCGTCCTGTGGGCTTGCCGTGTTTGGTTACAATATCAATATATTCTTCCAAAATAATTATTTTTTTGAAGTGCAAGGGCCATACATTTGACCAATTTGTCAAAATCGTCTTTGGTGTTAAATAAATGACATGAAATTCTGATGTAATGGCCCCTAAAGGATACATAAATATGATGTTCCTTTAAATGCTGCTTAAAAGTTTCAACATCCAACCCTTCAGGTAATTTAATACCAAATAAATGATGGGCTCTATCACTCTCGTCTTCAATATGGCATCCCAATGATTTTAATTCCTCTACAGCTTCAGATGAGATGTCTTTACAATAGTCCTGGATGGCTTTTGGGGTCCATTCAATCAATTGCTTGAGTGCCTCCAACTGCATTGGAATAGCAATGAAACTTCCACTTTCGCCCATAGTATACCTACCGGCCAAAGGTTTATACTCAGCTTCATAACGGGTCAATCCAGAAAAATCTTCACTGTGCAGTCGGTTGGCCCAATTATTTTCTATGGGGACTCCGTTATCGAAATAAGGCCCGTAATAAGCATAGCCACAGGCATAAGGCCCAAACAACCATTTGTATCCGGCACAAATCAGGGCATCGGGTTGAAGGTCTTTCACCGAAAAGGGTAAAGCACCAACCGACTGGCTTCCATCGATGATCAATAAGGCACTATGCTGTTTTGTCTTTTCACGAATGGCGTTGAGGTCAAATAAAATACCATTGGACCAATGGATGTGTGCCATGGCCACCACAGCCGTTTTGTCGTTTATGGCGTTTAGGATATCAAGATTCCACTGTTTTACAGAATTTTTGGAGGTTCTTGGGGCATTGATGGTGATTAATTTTGTACCGTATTTGTCGGCCAGGATTTGCCATGCATAGACATTGCTTGGGAATTGTCCTTCCAATACAATGATTTCATCGTTCTCATTCAAATGAATATTGTTGGCAACATTGGCTATGCCATAAGACGCAGAAGGAACGGTTGCGATACGGTTATAATCATCGACCTCAACAAGTTTGGCAAACAGTTTTTTGACTTCAGTAACGGGGTCAAAAAAATCGGAGGGTGAAATATCAAAAGGTTGGCTTTTGCGCATCACCGCATCCAATCCCGCTCTTTCCACCGCTTTAAAGGAAGGCGAGATATATGCCGTATTCAAATAGGTGATGTGGTCGGGAATACTAAAAATATCCCTTTGGTTTTGTAAAGCCATATTTATTTAAAATAACTGAATGTTTCACCGTCCTTAATTTTGAGCAAGGTTTCATAAATCAATCGAATCACATTCTCAACATCGTCTTTATGGACCATCTCGACCGTGGTGTGCATATAGCGCAACGGCAACGAAATCAGTGCCGAGGCCACGCCGCCATTACTATAGGCAAAGGCATCGGTATCTGTTCCCGTAGCACGGGATAAAGCAGACCGTTGAAACGGGATTTTCTTTTCTTCGGCCGTATCGGTAATCAAATCACGCAATTTTTGCTGTACTGCTGGGGCGTAAGCAACTACGGGACCTTTACCAAGTTCCAGATGTCCTTCCTTTTTCTTTTCAATCATCGGCGTGGTGGTGTCGTGGGTGACATCGGTCACAATGGCAACGTTGGGCTTGATGGTTTCGGTAATCATTTGTGCCCCACGAAGTCCAATTTCTTCCTGTACGGAATTGGTGATGTACAATCCAAAAGGTAGTGTTTTTTTATTGTCATGTAGCAAACGCGCCACTTCGGCAATCATAAACCCGCCCATTCGGTTGTCCAAGGCACGACACACAAATTTGTCTTTGTTCAGAATATGAAATGCATCGGGATAGGTGATCACACAACCCACATGAACGCCAAGTTTTTCCACTTCATCTTTCTTGGTACAGCCCACATCAATAAAAATATTTTCAAGAGAAGGTGCTTCTTCCTTTGCCTTGTCGCGGGTATGGATTGCAGGCCAACCAAAAACACCTTTTACAATGCCCTTTTTGGTATGGACATTGACGATTTTGCTCGGAGCAATTTGATGGTCGCTGCCACCATTTCTGATGACATAGATCAATCCGTTATCCGAAATATAATTCACATACCAGGAAATTTCATCGGCATGACCTTCTATCACGACTTTGTATTTCGCTTTTGGGTTGATGATGCCAACCGCACTGCCGTAGGTGTCCGTAATAAACTCATCCACATAAGGTTTGAGGTAATCCATCCATAATTTTTGCCCATCCCATTCATAGCCAGTTGGGGCGGCATTGTTAAGGTATTTTTCCAAAAAGTCCATCGACTTTTTATTCAGTATTTTTTGTTTTGCCATCGTAAAAAATTTTGCTCTAAAATAATAATATTAATAGGATTTTAAGGTTTAACAGTATGTAAATTATTAATTTTACCGGCACTTGAAGCGCTTTTTGTTTCACAATCTATCATGAAGGTTTTAAACTACGTCCTACTATGTTTTCCGGTCCTTGTCTTTGCCCAGCAACAGCCCGTTGAGCAAGACACAACTGCTGTTGAATATTATTATATTGAAGGGGATTCCATTCCAAAAAAAATGATTGAGCTTGATGAGGTTTTGATCCTGAACAAGTTGAATTTTGAAAGTAAGGAGGACAAGATCAAATATTTGATATTAAAGCGAAAGACCCTTAAAGTCTATCCCTATGCAAAATTGGCGTCCGATCGTTTGACCGAATTAAATGAACGCTTGGCATCCTTGAAAAGAAAGAGCGATAAAAAACGGTACACTAAAATCATCCAACGTTATATTGAGGAAGAGTTTTCAGCCGAATTAAAAAAGCTCACCCGTACTGAAGGGCAAATTTTGGTGAAACTGATCCATCGCCAAACCGGAATCACCACGTTTGGTTTGGTCAAGGAATTGCGAAGTGGCTGGCGCGCCTTTTGGTACAATAATACGGCCAGATTGTTTGACATTTCGCTTAAACGGGAATTTGATCCCATAAATGTGAAGGAAGATTTTTTGATTGAGGATATCTTGGAAAGAGCCTTTCAAAGCCGGCAACTGGAACGACAAAAACCCGCCATTGACTTTGATTATTATGATCTTACCGAAAAGTGGATTGGCCCAAAAACCATTACCAATTGATGCGGATACAAACCCGACTGGAAGAACAATTAAATGCATGGACCCATGGTATTGGGGCGGCTTTGGGAATTATAGGTTTGGTTTTGTTGCTTTTGTACAGTGATTCCAGTACTAAGGAAATCTTCAGTGTAACGGTTTATGGAGTATCCATCATCATTCTTTTTTTGGCTTCAACATTGTATCATTCCATAAAAAATGAAAACCAAAAACATTATTTCAGGATTGTTGACCACATCAGTATTTATCTGCTCATTGCGGGATCGTACACTCCGGTAACTTTAATTTTGCTTTCAGACAGTAGAGGTTGGCTGTTGTTTGGGTTGGTTTGGGGCATTGCGGCTTTTGGAATCATCTTAAAGCTGTTTTTTACAGGGAGGTTCGAAATCTTTTCAACTTTGCTCTATTTGGTGATGGGTTGGCTCATTGTGTTCGACTTTTCGGCTTTGGTTGAAAACATGGCCACCAACGGTTTATTGCTAATGTTGTTGGGCGGATTGTTCTATACTGTGGGCATTGTGTTTTATGCCATCCACAAAATCCCTTTTAATCATGTGATTTGGCATTTGTTTGTGCTTGGTGGTGTCATTTGCCACTTTTTTATGATTTTCTTTTATGTGATTTAAGGTTTTAATCTTTTAAAATTTCCTTGTATTCACAGAAGAAGGTTTCAAACAAACCCATGTTTTCATTGAAGAATTCCATCACCATCTGCCACGAATTTTTATTGTGAATGGAAACGTCGTGTTCAAGTATTACATAAATACGCGAGATTTCCTTTCCACTATCGAGATAATAGGTGTCTTCAAAAATTGCATTTGGCAAAAATTCATTGATTAGAATAGATTTTAAAGATTCCAATTTTTCCCAATAAACGATTCGGTTTTCAAGGTCATCCTCAAGATCCAAAGCGACCAAAGCCGATTTGGTATCAAAATGAAATTTAAAACTCAACCCTTTTATTTTGGTGTCGTAGAGCATCCATTTCCTCGGAAAGGATTTTCCGAAGCTTATCCAAAAATTTTCTCTTAATAGTCTGGATTCTTCTTTACTGAACATTTTTTAACAGATACTAGATACTAGATTCTAGATGCTGGATACAGAAACTAGACAATAGACGAAAAGAAATAAAAACAAGTAGAATATTTTAGGTCTAGATTCTAGGCTCTATATTCTATGTTCTCATTTCCCATTCATATCATAAAAGCTACCCCAACACCCAAGATAATGGCAATCAATTTCGATAGATTAAATTTATGGTCTTCACTGCTTTCAAATAAAATAATGGTCGAAATATGAAAAAAGATACCGATCACAAAGGCATTAATGATGGTCACATAATCTGAAACAAAAGCGACATTGTTGGAAATATAGGTTCCTAATGGCGTCATGGCCGCAAAAAGCGTAAGGAACAAAACTACTTGTAATTTGCTGCATTTTGATTGCAGCAAAAATGTAGTGAGAACCATGGCAATGGGAATTTTGTGTACCAAAATGCCATAAACCATATCGTTATGTTGATGGATTGAAAATCCTTCCATGACACTGTGAATGCACAAACTCAAAAAAAGCGCCCAAGGAAATGCTTTTCCATGTACATGAATATGCACATGGCCATGTTCGGCACCTTTTGAGAAAAACTCCAAAATAATCTGCATCAAGATTCCACCCATGATAAACAATCCTGTTTGTTTGGCTTCCAAGTGTTCATAAACCTCGGGCAAGAGGTCAAAAAGGGTCAATGCCAATAAAAAAGCACCACTAAAAGGCAGTAGTAATTTGGAGTAGTTTGATTTTCTTTGCCTTAATAATGCAACAAGCAGCACACCAAAAAGGACTGCATAAATGGGAAGTAGATATTTATTCATATATTTTTCTTGGAATTTAAGCTCTAAATTTATTTAAAAATCATCACCAGGCGTTCAGAACTA